>QIBA01000033.1 GCA_003225175.1 Acidobacteriota bacterium | reverse complement strand
TTTCATGTACAGCTCAGACTCTCGCACCTATTTTAGCTGCGCTGAGCGTAACGCAATCTCACAGAAGGAGACCGACGGTCAGCAAGAAGTACCGGCCTCCAGTCTCTCACGCTCGCCGATTGCCATCTCCGCAAGGATGGCCCAATACAGCCCTGGCCTTTTGATGATCTCATGATATCATGTAGTCATGAGACGTACTTTGATCCAACTAGACGAAGCCACATACGGAAAGTTGAGGCAGAAGGCTTTTCAGCAGGAACGGTCGATCTCTTCAGTGGTCCGGGAATTGGTGGAGGCAGGCTTAGAAGGGGAAGTCAGGCGCGCGAAACCGAAGCGTGCGAGTCAATTTTTATCAGTGGCATCGGGCCGATCGAAACCTGGGCATCGCTCTCCCGTTTCGGAGCGGCATGACGAAGCTTTGGCGGCGGCATTCGACAAATGATCTTTGTCGATACTTCGGCGGTCTACGCGTGGGCAGATTCAGCCGATGCTAACCACTCCATTGCACTGCGGCGCCTCAATGCGATTCTCGAAGCAGGGGAAGAGTTGCTAACCCATAACTATGTGCTGGTCGAGTCGATGGCGCTGCTTCAGGCCCGTCTGGGAATAGCCGCGGCGATGAAGCTCGCCAGAGACGCGAGAAATTTCGTTCTCGAGTGGGTGGACGAGGATTTGCATGCTCTTGCCGTCCGAGAGCTGGAGCACCCGAAAAAGCGCCAGGTCAGCCTGGTGGATCACGTCAGTTTTCTTGTAATGAAGCGGCATGATGTGGCTACCGCGTTCGCCTTCGACTCCGATTTCGCTGCAGCAGGCTTCCGGCTTTTTTCGGAGTAGGGCGCGCTGTAGGCTTAAGGTGGTTTCTATGCAGACGGCGAACTTATTTGCATGATCCAGGTATGGATTTCCCGAAAAATCTTGAGTCGCACTGTTGAAGTGCTCCGGGGTTGGTTGCTTTCGCCCACTTCCACTCTTCCACGATCTCAAGGTCTGCCGCGTGTATGATTCCGCGCACTTTCGCGAGCGTCTTGCCGCGCTAGTCGCCAAGTTCCTTGATCTTCTCGTCGATCATTGCTGAAGCAGATTCCATCAGGGCAGTTGTTTTCATGTATACCGGCAACAACCGCAGTTAGCCCGTTGGGGTTTCTCGGCAACTTTATCAGAACAAATCCGTATCGATTCCCGCGACAAACTGAATTCCAGGCACTCCCTTTCCGACTAAGGCGTCATCATTGGTGAGGAATACGTCGGTTTTTGATTCAGCAGCACTGGCGAGGTGTATGGCGTCCGCAGGAGCGAACCCAAAACGTGCGCGGATCCTGGCGTAAACATCCGCCGTTTCATGCGTGAACGGCAGCATCTCAATCGCAGGACCGCTAAACACCTCGCGTATTTGAGTGGCTAGCCTCTCGTCTCCGCGTTTGTAAGGGCCGGTAAGCACTTCCGCCAATGTGAAAGTGCTGGTACACAGAGCGTCACCACGTTCGGTAATTCGGTCCAGTATGTGGGCAATGCGCCGAGCGTATCGCGGATGATCTTCGATCCAGTAGATGAACAGCATCGAATCCCAATAGATTCGGCTCATCGCCCACGCTCTTGGCGCATGCTTCGCGAGAATGCGCTACGTTCGTCCCGAAGGAACTTCTCTCCGCCGCCCAGCTCACGAAAGACTTTTTTTCCGGCTCCGCGGAGTACACGCAAAGACTCCATCGCCGCAATTGGCCGGTCGGGATTCAGCAATTCGAAAGTCAGTTCCACCGTGGTACTTTGCCCCGACGGAGGTCCCGTACGACCAAGCAGACGAAGTGAGTTTTCCTCCAGAAACTTTCGTGAGGCCAGGGCATTGCACACGAGCGGCACGCGATTGTTTAATCTGAGCGCGCGATGGACATCGCCAACCACTACGCGAAACGTAGCTTGCCGGCGACTCCGTGCTGGCCGAACGTAATGATCGCGAACATACCTCCGGACTTTCGACGTCTGTCCTTCACTTGATCGCCGGATCATTTAGCAAGCATAACATAGCAAGGCAAGCTCGAAGGAGCGAACAGTTAGACCGATCCTTTCCAAACCAGTCGTCGAACGACATGGCCCTTCCACATCCAAAGTCCCGAAAGGACCATTATAGGAACGAAGACATACTGTGTAGCGGGTGCGTAGTTTGGAATTTGGTCAAATGGGCTATAGATATAGCCGACGATCGGAATGGCAACGACGATGTGAATCCAGCGAAGAATCGAACGTTGAATAGCTTGGCTCATGGCTCACCTCGATTCAGGGTTTTTGAGCCGCCGGAGGCGGCAAGTTGGGCGTTGCAATACCGAACTGTTTCGCATATTCCACGTGCAGCCGCTGCCAACCACGGAACTTCACCGCCTCGACGCCGGCAATGCGGCCGATAGGAGTTCCGCTGAGAAGACGATCCAGAACATCGAAACAAATGTGCCATCCGGCAGCACCCATTGCGATGAAGCGGCGATCCAGGCTGTGCCAGAGAGTCAGGCGCGTGCCACCGCCAAGGGGTTCGAGTTCCCACCGGGTATTGGCGTCCCCCCAGTTGTACTCAAGCACCTTGGGCGCGTCGGCTCGCGTGACTTTTATTTCGGAAACTTGCGGCGTGGGCGCTGCCATCCACGTGAGCTTTACCTTCGCTCCAACCGTGCACAGGCTCCTATCGGCGTCGAAGGGCGCCCACTCTCGCAGATGCGCCGGTTCGGTAAGCGACCGCCACACTTTTTCCGGCTTGTGGCGCAGTTCTCTGACGAGAATGAGCGTCCACATCTCTCCGTCCTTTTTTACCTGCGCCCCGCTGGCTGGACCCGGTGTGTACTGCTCGCGATCGGTCATTTCGCTCTCCTCGTCTTCCTGGTTGTTCGTGGTGATGGATCCTCGCCCATGCGGTCGAGGTGACGTTCGAGAGCGTCGATTAGAGTGGACCAGAACCGACCCAACTGATCCAGCCAGGCATCCACTTCCCGAAGTGGTTTAGTGTACTGCTCACGATCGGTCGCCTTCTTCATACTTCATCCCTAGCGTGAATACCATGTCAGTTGGGTGAGTTGAATGAGGTTGCCGCAGGTGTCCTTCAGCATCGCAATGGTCGAGCCGGTCACGCCGGTGGGCGGCATGGTGAACTCGGCGCCGCGTGCCTTGATCCGCTCGTAGTCACCCTTGACGTCGTCGGTAAAGAACATGGCCCCGGGCTGGCCCTGTTGAAACATCGCCTGCTGATACGCTTTAGCCGCGGGGTTATTGTTCAGCGCCAACTGCAGCTCAGTGCCGTCCGGCTCCTCGGGCGAGGCCACGGTCAGCCAGCGATATGGGCCCTGACTGAAATCGGTCTTCTTGGCAAAGCCCAGTACCTGCGTATAGAAGCGCAGGGCCTTTTCCTGATCGTCCACGTACACGTTGGTCAATTTGATTTTCATTTCGTTTCTCCTTTTCCACGTTCGCGGTTTCGGCCGCGTCGTCTTCTCCTCGTCTTTCTTTTCGTTGGTGTTGATTGATCTTCATCGATATCCATGCGGTCGAGGTGGCGTTCGAGAGCGTCGACGTGAGCGGACCAGAAGCGGCGGAACTGCGCCAGCCAGTGATCGACCTCCTGAAACGGTTCAGGCTTCAGCCGGTATAGACGGCGCTGTGCGTCGACCGTGGATTCCACGAATCCGGCCTCGCGCAGCACGCGCAGGTGCTTTGACACGGCCGGCTGGGGCATACGAAGTTGACGCTCGATTTGTCCGACGGACTGTTGTGACGAGACCAGCAGACTCAATATCGCGCGCCGGTTCGGCTCCGCAATGATTTCGAAGACAGATTCCACGTCCTTTATATACTCTACATGGCATATACGCGTCAAGGCATATAAAGCGACGGCCCAGATAGAAGGTCACAAACCAGGAAACATTGGGATGGAAAGATTGGCTATGCCGGATCGGCTCTCAACCGCCGGAAGGCAACGTTCGGCAGTACCCTGGGTTCCAACTTGATTGATGCATCGATCGTGTGTAGCAGCGGCTGGCTGGGTTCTGCTCCTGGGTGGGGTGGCGTTTGCGCAGAGTCCCCGTGACCTGGTGAACCGCATGGTTCAAAACGAACTCGCGGCGGCGAAGAACGATCATAGCCAATGGATGTATCGCGATAAGAACTCGCAGCGCGGCACGACGAGAGTTGAAGAAGTAGTGGGCACGCCCGAAGGCTCCATGCGCCGGCTGATTTCCGTGAATGGGAAACCGGCTACCGCCGATCAGGAGAAACGGAGTCAGCAAGACATTCAGAAGTTCCTCACCGATCCCAATTATCGCAAGCAGCAGCGTGAAAAGACCGAGCGGGATGCAAAGAAGGCAACCGAACTGCTTGCCATGCTGCCGAATGCCTTTCTGTACAGCGCAAGCGGGAGGGAAGGCGATACGATCCGGCTTGCCTTCCGGCCGAATCCGAAGTTTTCTCCGCCAAGTCGCGAGGCGAAGGTCTTCCATGCAATGGAAGGCATGCTGCTGATCGACGCAAAGCAGATGCGTCTGGGAAAGCTGAGCGGACACCTCCTGCAGAACGTTGATTTTGGCGGCGGCATTTTGGCAAAACTGAAAAAGGGAGGCACCTTCGAAGTGGATCAGGCGGACGTCGGCGGAGGACACTGGGAAATTACCAGGCTCACCACGCACATCTCAGGTCGTGCGCTGTTTTTCGCGACAATCACACAGCAGCAGGACGAAACTATGAGCGACTTCCGCGAAGTGCCGGCGGGAACGAATTTAGCGAAGGCGGCAGAATTACTGAAAGAGATACCTGCTGTGGCCTCTCTGCAAAAGCATTAGCATCAGCCTGTATTCCTCACCTTTATTATGTCAGCACGTCAGGCTTAGTCTGCCAGTTCTGAGACATTGATCTCGGTTGAGACTTGGCGGTGTGGCCGGGTTGGGCTCTTTCTTCTGCTCTTTGAGGTCTTGCGCTCACCACCCTTCTTGCGCGCGCTGCTGCGTTTCGTCTTTTTTGTGTTTGCCATGTTCTGGCTCCTCGCGAGTCATCCGGTGGGTTATTTGGATGCTCCAGTGAATTCAGGGGTGGTGAGAGCCGAGTTTCTTCGTACACCAGTCAGCAATACCGGATGTAGGTGTGATATGCATCGAACCATGTATGTTCACTCTGGAATTCAGGCCCAAGGAAAGCTCCGGCCGATTGCTGCCGCAGGTCCGCAATGTCGTGCTCGTTGATATGGACGGCACATTGGCCGACGTGACTCACCGTCTGCACTGGATTCGCGGCAGCAAAAAGAAAAACTGGAAGCGATTCTTCCAGGAAATGAGCAAAGATCCACCCAATCCAGTGGTTCTGGAATGGGTGAAGAACCTGGTACCCGAGTACGAGATCTTCATTGTCTCCGGGCGTCCGGCGGAGTATCGGCAAGCGACGACCGACTGGCTGCGCCGCTATCAGGTGCCCTTTTCGGAGCTGCATATGCGGCGCTCCGGTGACCGGCGTCCCGATCACATAGTCAAGCGAGAGTTGCTTGATGAAATCGGCGACGATCGTGTGGCCTTTGTGATTGACGACCGCAACTCAGTGTGCGACATGTGGCGCAGCAATCGGCTGACGTGTTATCAGGTCGCGGAAGGGAATTATTGAAGCCTTCTCTTTGCAGGTGGGCCTAATCACGCCACCCCACTCACGCCGATTGCATCCATCCAATCGGGAGAAGATGCATGGAAAACGACAGCAAGATTGCTTCAGCTTTTTGGGCACTCCGAATCGGATTGGGCGCTACAGCATTCCTGGCAGGTGCAGACAAATTTACCAATCTGCTGACGGACTGGGAAAAGTACACCGCTCCTGACGTCAATGAAAAGCTCCCGATGAGTAACAAGAATTTCATGCGGATTGTCGGGATTATCGAAATGTTAGTCGGAGTGGGCATTCTGAGTCCGCGCACACGGCTCTCGAGCTACGCCGCTTCTGCATGGCTGCTGTCCATTGCGGCGAACCTTGTGCTCAACGACGACTACGACATCGCAGTGCGCGACGTGAACATGGCCTTGGGCGCTTTCGCCTTGGGGCAATTGAGCGCGGCTCGCCAGGAATCATTGCCGAAAGAGGAATTGACAGGCGCCGAGCTAGAAGCTGCCTGACAGATTCTCAACAATCATAACGATGAACGGTTTCCTGCAGGTGCACAGTCGCAACCGTCGGAATATCCGCGAAGTGCTGCCAGCAGCAAAGGGCACAAGCTTCCTACTCGGTTCTCAACGCACTCATCGGTGAAATAGAAGCTGCTCGTCCTGCAGGGATGATGGCGGCGAAGAACGCGCATATCGCCAATGAGATTGCAGCAGCTGAGAGTGCGAGCGGATCCCAAATTGAGACTCCGTACAACTGGGCGGCGATCAGCCGGCCGGCGCCGACCGCCAGGGGCAGGCCGAGCAATAGTCCGAGCAGCACGCGGTTGAAGGCGCCACGCAGCACGAGCTGCACGACGTTGCGGCGGTTAGCGCCCAGGGCCATGCGTACTCCGATCTCGTTGGTGCGCTGCGCAACTGTGTAAGCCGTTACTCCATACAGCCCGACTGCGGCGAGCACCAAAGCTACGATCCCGAACAATCCTGCGAGACTGGCGACGGCGCGCTCCTGTTCGAACGACATATCCACTTGTTGCTGCAGGGTTCTTACGCTTATAAGTGTCAAATTGGGATCGATCTCGGAGAGAATTCGCGTCAGTTGCGGTTCCAGGGCGCCCGGCGAGGCGTCGGTGACGAGCATGCCTGCGCTCACGCCATGCGACGACATTTCGAACCTTCGCATCAGCAGGTCGGGATAATGAACGTACTGCGCCAGCGGCACGTAGAACATCGGGCGTGCCGGTTTGTGCAGCGCAAATCCGGCAAACTTCGCGTCATGCACGATACCCACGATGCGGTATGTGGAGGCATTCTGCGGCAGGTCGAGGCCGAAGTGGTGGTCGAGAGCTTCCTCGCCGCTCTTGAAGAATCGCTTCACGAAGGCTTCGTTCACGATGGCGACGTTCTCGGTATTCTCATTGTCGGCTTCGCTGAAGTTGCGGCCGCGCACCAGTCTCACTCCGAGGCTCTGGAGATAATTCGCGCTTACGCGGTCCCAGGATGCCCCGGCGTTCTCGTTGAATTTTGGAGCTTCGTGGCCTTCGATCATGATGAGCTCGCCCCAGTTGTTAGTGAGCGGGTTATACAGCGCGAGTCCTCCACCTTGGACTCCGGGAATGCTCAGGAGGCGTTGCTCCATTTCACGGTAAAGCGAGGCCAGCTTCTCGGGCCCGTACTTGGATGGCGGCGACTCCAGCGACACGAGCACGCGTCCCGGGACTTTATATCCGAAGTCCTGGTGCTGGAGTTTGTTGAGGCTGCGCGCCAGCATGATGGCACCCGCGACGAGCACAATCGATAGCGTGGCCTGCAGGATCAGCAACGCTTTGCGCGCGAACGACGAATGATCGCCTGTGCTGCGAGTCGATCCGCGCAGCGCGTCGGCTGGGTCAGTGCGCGTGGCAAACCACGCGGGAGCCGCGCCGAATATGATTCCCGTCAACAGCGCTACGAGGAAAGCGAAGCCAAGGACGATAGGGGATGGCGCGGTGCTAATCGGCAGAAAGTGCGCGCTGTGAAAAGCCAGGGAGAGCAGAAGCCGCGCTGCGCCGAAGGAGACTGCGAGCCCAATCATTCCCCCGGCGACCGCCAGGAGAATACTCTCCGTAAGCGCCTGGGCGATGATTTGTCTGCGTGAAGCGCCGATGGCGAGGCGCACGGCGGTTTGCGCGCGGCGTGCCACGGCCCGCGCGAGAAGCAGATTCGCCACATTCGCGCAGGCGATCAGCAGTACTACACCACAAACAGCGAAGAGGATCTGCAGGCTTCGTCCGTACTCTTCTTTCATCTCGGCAACGCCGGCTCCCGCTGGGATGACGTTGATTACCTGGTTGGGGAGGTGACGCTTAATCTCCGGCATCCAGTCGACGGGATACTGCGAGTCCTTCAGCATCCATTGACGCAGCATCGCGGTAAGGCGTGGACCCATGGCAGCCGTCGAGACGCCCGGGCGCACACGCCCGATCACCCGCAACCACGCAGAGAAAGGCGAGTTCAGCAGACCGCCGTCGCGACTCATGACCGCTTCTTGCTGCAGCGGAATCCAGATTTCGGGTGGATCGCCGCGCAGGGTTTCTCCGAAGAATCCCGGAGGCGAGACCCCGATGACGGTGAAGGGGTGTCCTTCGATGATGAAACTTGCGCCTACTACGGACGGATCGGAACCATAGACGGTCTGCCATACATGATGGCTGAGCACGGCAACGGGGGGAGCGGAAAGGGTGTCATCGGCTGGAGTAAAGAGGCGTCCGCCGAACGGGCGCACTCCCAAAGTGGAAAAATAACTTCCAGTTACATATTCGGAACGCAGTGGACGGGCAGCAGTTTCAAGGTGCTCGCGGCGAACCGCCATGCGCCCGCCACCGGCCTGGAACGCCGTGACTTCCTCGAACTCCGGCATTGCCGTGAGCATTTGCTGATAAAACGAGTATGGAAAGAAGCCCCAACGGTCCTGCGGACCGCCTTCCACGCAGCAATCATTCCCTTCTCCCACGCGATAGAGCCGCGCCGGATCGGAGACCGGCAGCGAGCGCAGCATCACAGCATGTATCAGCGTGAAGATCGCCGTCGTGCCGCCAATCCCTAAAGCCAGAGTAAGAACTGCAGCAGTGGTGAACACTGGTGACTGCCTGAACTGCCGAACGGCGTAACGAATACTGCCGGAAAAATTCTGCATTCGCACACTCCGGGGCTTGCACCTGCTGCGCTCTTGAGAAGGTTGAAGTCTGCTGGTTCTGGAACAAGGAACAATCAGTTCGAAAGCGATCATCCGCACAGCGAAGTCGCTTGCACTGTTTATGACGGCTCAAGGCAGATTTGGTGAGCTATGAATTGCCGGTGGCGATGCCCTGCCAGTCTTAGTCTTCGTTGAGAGCCCACAAAGAGAGTGCCTGCTCTCGGTAGGCCGCTGCGGAGGGCGTGCCCGCGTGAATGCCTCAAACTTCCATTCGTGTCGAACGCCCAAATCTCGTATCTCCGGGAAAGGAGCCGGGAACTTCCGCCAACACCAACTTGCTCTTGACAGCGCGCGCTAAGAGTCCGAGACTTCCATAGTCTAACTATGTCACGGAGGCCGCACGCTTGCGTCGAGACGAGATTCCTCCCGGAACGCTTTACCTGTTGATTTTGAAAACTCTCGGCCGCTTCGGCGAGATGCACGGGTATGAGATCGCGAACTCTATCCAGCAGATTTCGGACGATGTTCTGCAAATCGAAGAAGGCTCGCTCTATCCTGCGTTGCAGCGCATGCTGATCAAAGGTTGGGTGACAGCAAGCTGGGGTACAACGGCCGGAAATCGCCGCGCCCGCTACTACCAATTGACCGCCGCAGGCCGCAAGCAATTGGCGGTCGAGCGGTCGCAATTTAAGCGTGTTATTGGAGCGATCTCGCGTGTGATCGAAGCGATCTGAGAGGAGTTCTGCATGAACCGGCTACGCGAACTCGCAAGACGGCTGAGGATGTTAGTCAATCGTCGTCAATTTGACGCGGAGCTCGAGGAGGAGGTGCGCCTGCACCTGGAGCTGCGCCAGGAGGAACATCTCGCTTCAGGCATGGCGCCGAATGCGGCTCGCGAGGCCGCTCAACGCCAGTTCGGAAATGAAACCGCATTGAGGGAGAAGAGTCGCACGGAGTGGGGCTGGGGATGGATTGAGGATTTTCTCCAGGACGTGCGCTTCGGCGCCCGAATGTTGCGTAAGAGCCCAGGTTTCGCCACACTCGCCATACTCACGCTGGCGGTTGGGATCGGAGCAAACACGGCTATCTTCAGCGTGGTCAACTCCGTTCTCCTGCGTCCACTGCCTTATCCTGACGCGAACCGGCTGGCGATCATTTGGTCCGGTTTGGGAAACACCAACCGAGCGCCTGCTTCGAACTTCGAAGTTTTTCAGATTCGCCAACACACGAAGGAGTTTGATCAGGTTGGCGGCATCTGGGTGACCAACGGCGCTCTCCCCGGAGATGGAGACGTGGAGCAGGTGAAGGTGGGCACAGTTACCGCCAACTTTCTGCCGCTGCTATGCCCAAAGCCTGAACTCGGCCGCTTCTTCGCGCCCGAAGACGAGCCGAAAGCACCGAATGCCCAGCGGCCGATCATCATCTCTCATGGAGTCTGGATGCGGCGCTTCGGTGGCGATCGGGGCATTATTGACCGCGTGGTCCGATTTGGGCCGAGATCGGCAGTTGTGATTGGCGTAATGCCTGAGAATTTCCGGCTGATTCTTCCCGGCGGATCGAGTATTGCCGCAAATGTCGATGTCTTCTATTCGACTGGTATCGATGCGTCCGATCCTCTTGGGCCGGCATATCTTCGTTTAGTTGGGCGCCTGCGCCCGGGAAGCAATATCGCAAGAGCCCAAGCCGAAGCGGATTCCATCGCAACCCAGATCACTTCGTTTGACGGAAACTCAGGGATTTCCAACTTTCGCCTGTACGTCTATTCGCTTCAGGCAGAAGACGTGCGCGAGGTCCGCGGCACCTTACTCTTTCTTTTTGGCGGCGTTGCTCTAGTGCTGCTCATCGGATGCACAAATGTTGCTAATCTGCTGATGGCGCGGGCCACACAGCGCCTGCGCGAAACCACAGTTCGCGTTGCACTCGGCGCATCGCGGGGAAGACTTGTGCGCCAACTCCTGACGGAGAGTCTGCTCCTTGGCTTCCTCGGCGCAGTGCTCGCCCTTGGCATTGGCTGGGCCGCCGTGCGTGCAATTCTGGCGGTCCGGCCGCCTTCGCTGGCAAACCTCGGCGAGGTTCAACTGGACTTGCGCGTCCTGGCCTTTACCTTCGCAGTGGCCATAGTTACCAGCGCGCTCTTCGGGCTCGCGCCGATGATCACAGTGAATCGCTTTGACTTGGTTCAAAACCTTAAGGAAGCGACACGCCCGGCAGGGTGGACTGGAAGGCGCTGGAATAGCGTACTTGTTTCGGCCGAAGTGGCTCTGGGATTTGTACTCCTCATCGGAACCGGTTTGCTGATGCGGACCTTCGTCAACATTCTGCGCGTTGATCCTGGCTTCCGCGCAGAAAACGTCTTCACTTTTCAGCTTCCTCCGCCGAATTACGAGATGCTGCGGCAATTGCAGCAAAATCTTAGAGCCCTTCCCGGTGTTGAATCCGTTTCGGCGGTCTCGCATATTCCGCTTGAGGACACTGCGAACTGGTATGACTATTACTGGAAGCAAGGCACGCCCACCGAACTGCGGAGCACGGTTTACGCAGACCATCGTTCTATTCTGCCGGGATATTTCAGCACGATCGGCGCGACGCTGCTTCATGGCCGCGATTTCATGGAAGCTGATAATGCTGCACACGAGCACGTAATTATCATCGATGATCTTCTCGCACACGAGCTCTGGCCGGACGGCGATGCAATCGGAAAAAAGCTCAACATCTCAGACTCTCCCAGCGGTCCGTATCAGTTCCAGCGAGATTGGGCTGTCGTTGTCGGTGTGGTCAGACACATTCAATGCCACTCGCTTACAGCGATCGTGCGGCCGCAGATCTATGTTCCGTTCCAGCTCGCGCCACGGCCAATGGCGATTGTCATTCGCACTGCCGGCAACGTCTCTGGTCTTACTGACGCGGCGCGCAAGCAGGTAGCCCTGCTGAACAAAAACATGCCGGTCTCCCGCGTTGCGCCTCTAACGGATTATGTAGAGAGAGCGCGTTCCGAGAGCCGCTTTGCCTCGTTACTTGCGATATCGCTCTCCGCAATCGCGCTTCTGCTGGCCTGCATCGGCATCTATGGCGTTCTGTCGTACTCGGTAGCGCAACGCACCAGTGAAATCGGCGTTCGCATGGCGATCGGCGCTCGCCGCGTGGACATAATGAGAATGGTGCTGGCCGATGGATTTGCGTCCGTCCTGCTCGGTTTAACCGGCGGCTTCTTACTGTCGCTCGTCCTGACGCCGCTGCTTGCGGGATTGTTATTCGGCGTGAAGCCAGGGAATCCGGCGAATTACGTGTTGATCGTGGCGATCGTGCTGCTCGTAAGTGCGCTTGCATCATTCCTTCCAGCACAACGCGCAATGCAGATCGATCCGCTCACGGCTCTGCGGCATGAGTGAATCATCTTGGCAAAAAGTCTGGCCAAGGCCTCCTAACGCTGCGAATGAGTCATCTGTGTGTTTGTTGCTGATACTGCCGCTGTGGGCTGAGTCTGATTCACCAGCGCGTTCGCCGCGTTGGCTGCCAGAACCCATCGGCTGGCGACGTCAATGACGTATTCGTCTTCAAACCAGAGGAAGCCGAAGTCGTCGATGCATTCCGGGAAGTCCGGCTTGATGATGATGTAACCCGGAATCACGCCGCCAGGAATAAACGTATTGTCCGCGCGGTTGTTTCCGTAGGCCTTCAGCTTGGAAACTGTTCCGACTCCAGAGACATAGGACGTGCTCGATACCGGATGCGTGCCGAGGATGTAGTTGGCGGCGCGCAGCGTGTAGTCGGGGCTGACGATCTCGGGGAAGGCTTTGTGCAGGAAGTACATGCGCGCACCGAGATCGATTACTTCGATGGCGCCTCCCCAGGTGCGCAGGCTGGGCGGGACTCCGAAGGGCGTGGCGGCCAATTGCTTATCCAATTCGGCGACGTAGGAGCGGACCGCGGTTTCGACTTGATGTTTGAAGCCCGCGTCCATGTAGGGCAGGGCGAGCACGGCCATCCAGCCGCCGAAGCCAAAGCGCTTTTCCACATTGGGAAACATTTCCAGAACGTGCTTCTTGTAGGCCTGGCCGCCGTTAGTCGCGAGGAGTAATTGCACCGTCGCTTTCCACTCTTCATTGCGGACGATTCCTTCGGCGAAGTTCTGTGGTGTTTGCCGGCCGGGCGGTGACTTGATCGGAGTGGGATGCGCTTGTTCCTCCGTCCACAGCTTCACGGCCGTTTCCAGACAGTGTTTGGCCAGCCCATCGTCCCAGCCCTTTAGCGCCTGGGAGGCGGCGGCCAGCGCTGCGATGGATCCGTATTGCAGGCGCGGCTCTTTAGTGGTGAACGCCCAGCGATCATCGGGAGCGCCGGAGAAGTTTCCATCCACCTGGTGCGGGGTGAGTTTTGCGTTGTAGACACGTCCGTCAGTCTTCGATGCTGCGTCGCCCAGGTGCGTATACTCGCGCAGATTGGGCTCCATGATTTCGGGTACCGGATGGCCAATGGAATTGATCTGTCCGAGCACCTGCAAGACGCCGTGCTTCACCTGTTGTACCGCATCGGGAATGCCGTCAGGCCGGTGCATCTCGACTGTGCGGGCGTTCTCATCTACGGTGAGCTCGTCCCATTTCAGGCTGAACTCTTTGTAGGCGAGCGCGAGGTCCTGGATCACCGCGTATTGGGTTTCCGCGCGGATGTCGTAGTCGCCGGCGTCGTACCAGCCGCCGACGTTCAATCCGGGAATGTGCTGGCCGGGCTGAAAGGGAGAATCGGTGTTCGGACCCAGCCATGCGCCGTCGAAATGATTTGTGTTCGGAGGAGCCTGGCGTGCGTCGTCGAGGTGCGAAACGCCGTGCCACAAACGGTAGCCTTCGCGCACGGAGACGTGGTCCATCTCAACGGCGAGATAACCGTCGAGGCTGGATTGCCAGCTGCGGCTGTAGACGTCTTTGGAGATAGGAAACAGGTCGGTGCGCTGGTCTGCGTATTCGATCGCGTACAGGCCGGGATCCTTCACTGAGGAGAAGTCGAATTTAGCGTAGGCGTACCGCAGCCACGGCTTGGGCGCCGAGATCGGCGCCTCGAAGACCGGCTTGTAGGAGCCGTCGTCGGCAAGGCGGAGCAGCTTCGCCATTTTGGGCGCGTCGAATTTCGGATCGAGTTCGATCACAGCGACCTTCGGGAAATTCGGAGCGTAGCCGATCTGACTATGCGCGATCATCGGCGGACGCGTCCAATTCGGGATCACGTTCGGACGGATGTGCCAGACCACAGCGCCTTCGGACTTGCCGGAGGGAATCAGAGTGCGCAGTACGAACCAGCCGTTCTGCGCGCGATTGCGTCCGTCGTAGAGGGCGAGCGGGCCGGTTTCGGAACTGATGCTGATGCGATGCAGAGGATCTTCCGTAGCGAAGGTGATGTTATTTCCCGTAACCAGCGGAAGCGGCTGCGTGTATCCCTTCGCCTCGTCCCACTCCTCCTGGTAGGGCAATTTCTTCGGATCGTCAGGGGAGGGCAGCACTTTGTGCATTTCTTCCTGCGGGCTGCGCGGGAAGATGCCGAACGCGTTGCCATCGGCGGCGTAGGTCTTATCCATATAAATCGACGGCAGAAATTCCAGATTGAAACCCGCGCGTCCAGCCAGCTTCTCCGGCAAGGGCTTATCGAGATTCACGCTCACGCGCACGCCGCCCGGCTCGGCAGCCACTTCCAGGCGATAGTCCATCTGATAGCTGGGAAACGAGAGATCGGCGGTGAGGCGGTTGTGATCCTTGTCGGCGTGGCGTCCCTTGAGCTGCGCCACCAGGTCCCACTGCTCGGGAGTGGGCATGAGGCGTACATCGCCGTTGGTCGCGATGCGCTCGCCATGAAGAATCATCTCCATGGCGGTGTTCTTCTGGTCGACGAAAATAGGGTGGAACGTGCTGTCGTAAAGCATCACGTTAAAGCCCTGCGTCGCCAGATAACCTGTCTCGGTGACTTGCATCGTGAAGTCAGCGCCCAGAGCGGGCAAAGAGATCAGGAATACCAGAGTGAACAGGAAGCGAGTGGGCATGAAGGTTTTTCCGGGGACTAAGAGTACCGAAACTGCCACTCAATTGCCAAGTCTAAAACGTTTTAGGCAAAAACCAGTATTGTCTGGTGGGGCTACCACATTGCACCTTCCATTCGGGCAGGACCCACGGGTAGGGCGAGCGTTGATCCTGAACGCGGGTACGCATTGTGCATCATCCTTTATGGAATGCGAGGTTTACCTGCGCATGAAGAATCAAGCCCACCGGATTAGGGATTTTGATATTGGCTCTCAAGCTCAGTAAGTGAGGCGCAAGTCATGCACCCATACTGAATATGGATCGGGATTGCCGTTGGCGTTCAGTTGGATGTGTACGCCGAAGTCGCCGTTCAGACCATTTACAGGTTGTGGGTTGAAGGCCATGTTTACAGGCACGATGTTGCCGTTGGCGCCGATGGAGACAAATACAGCCTGGCCGTTGCTGCGCTGGAACTCGAGCCGCAGTTGGGTGTGAGTTGAAGGCGCCGGCCTCGCGCACGGTACCGAAGTGGGAACCCAGCGCTGATTGGCAGGATCCCAGAGTTGCCAGATGCCGTACCCGAACGAGCATTGCGTGGCGAAGTCGTACCACTGGCCATCGACGATCTGGTTAGCCTCGTACTCGATGCCAAACGACGCGCCGGGATTCTCGATGTACTCGTCGAGTGTCAGAACAAAATGTGAGGCAGTGGGATCGGTCCCCAGCCGCTTCCACCACAGCGCATGTCCCCATGCAGCTCCCTGACCCAGCGAGAATTGCGCCGTGCCGGACTGGGGATAGTTGAGTCCCTGAGTCATCGAATAGCTGATCGTTCCACCTCCGGAGCAGGTGTCGCACGAATCCCAACCAGCCATCTGCTCGATATTGCTGATGGTCACATTCGGGGATGGGACCGGAGCGGGCGATGATGTCGGGGTCGGATTCGGGCTCCCACCTGAGGAACCCGGTGCAGGCGGAGTCGTTGTGCCTGTAGGTGCGGGCGCTGTTGTGGATGAAGGCGCCGAAGGCCCGGAACTCGAAGCTGGGAGGGGACCCGTAATTGTTGTGCTGGTTAGCGATGAAGCTGCGCCACCGCATCCAGAGATCGCTAAGAAGAGTATGGCCGATAGACCAGCGCTCAGCATTGCCAGGGGAAAGAAACGCATTTCCCGATTTTAGAGTTCACTTAAGTCAAGACCGAAATGGAATCGCGTCGTAATTCGGAATGATTACGATGGCCATGAGAGTAGCTGAAGAGCAACTCACATCCGGCGCTGTCCCGCCGCGGGCTGTGTGCTGCCCCACATCAGCGCATGGCGCAATGAACCATCGCTTAGGGGAACTAATCCGAAAAGTGCTGATCCAAATGCCTTGGTCCAATATGTTCGTGTCGGTGGTTCTGGCTTGATCATGGCAGCGGAAATTGGCAGCAGTATGAACAAGGGGTTTAACATTGCCATGCTCAGTGGTGGTAGTTCAATTTGCTGGAAAGAGGATACGAATGACGACAAGCGTGAGTTCAGCGAGAACCGAGGCGACCGGAGCTGGCAGCATCCTCGATGCAGCAAACGGCTTGGCACTGGTTCGCGTGACGGTCGGGGCAATGTTTGTATCGGTTTTTTTCGAGAATCTGGGAAAGGGCCTTTACAGTCCGGCAAACTATGCAGCTTTGATCAACTCCTACATTAAGCAGAGCCACTCGCCTGCCGTGTGGAAGTCGGTGATGGCGCTGGCTGCGAATCATGCGACGATGGCTGCTCCTATGCAGGGCTTGACCGAGATCTCTCTCGGCATCCTGCTGGTCATTGGTCTGGTGACTCGGCCGGCAGCATTTGTGGCTTTTCTATTTCTCGGCAGTCTCTGGATGTCGGAGTTGGGCCTCGGATGGATCTGGGAACTGTTGGTTCCGGTCCTGGCGTGCCTTGGACTCGCCATTGGACGTGCCGGACGAAGGTGGGGCATGGACGCACTGCTTGCAAAACGGTCGCCCTCCTCTCTGTGGTGGTGATCGAGCGAAGCGGTCGCACAC
Source organism: Acidobacteriota bacterium (assembly GCA_003225175.1). Taxonomy (NCBI): domain Bacteria; kingdom Pseudomonadati; phylum Acidobacteriota; species Acidobacteriota bacterium. The sequence goes on along the minus strand of QIBA01000033.1, from coordinate 96,387 downwards.
TCTATGCCCGATATGCTGATAGGTGGAGCAGGCCGATTCCGGCCTGCATTCACAATCCGAAAAGAAACCTATTCAGCTACTGAGGTAAATTGGGTGCAGCCAATTTACCGCCAGAGGTTAAAGCCAGAATATGAGCATTAGCAGCGACGCAGGCCCGAAGCTGCCTGCTCCACCCAATTGCCGTACAGCTACTTTGAAATCGTCTTAATTCACGTGCGAGTCTCGGTCATTATTCCTACTCACAATGAGGCACAGTCGATTGGGCGCGTTCTTGCGGATCTTCCGTCCGATCTCGCGACCGAAGTCATTGTTGTTGACAGCAACTCGAACGATGGCACGGCGGAAATCGCCGCGAAGCTGGGAGCGCGCGTCGTGCAGGAACCGCGTCGTGGATATGGACGCGCCTGTCTGACAGGACTGGCGAATACCAGCGCGGCTGATGTTGTTGTCTTCCTTGACGGCGACTACAGCGACCGTCCCGCTGAACTTCCCATTCTCTTAGCGCCAATCAGCAATGGAGTTGCCGATATCACGATCGGAGGCCGCATCGGCGAGCACGGCGCTTCCGCGGCGCTGCCTTGGCATCAGGCGTTTGGAAACCGACTCGCTGCCACTCTGATCAGATTCCTCTACGGTCTTGACATCAGCGACCTTGGACCTTTTCGGGCCGCACGTGCCGATGTACTTCGCTCACTCGCGCTGGAGGAAACCACATACGGCTGGGCGGTTGAGATGATTCTCAAAGGCGCGCTGGGCGGATTCCGCGTGGTTGAAGTCCCGGTGAGCTATTATCCGCGCATCGGAAAATCGAAGATCGGCGGTACGCTGAAGGGCAGTATCGGCGCCGCCTGGTTCATTCTCAGCTTGATCGCGAGATACTATTTCCGGCAGCGGAGAGCCGGAAGTCCGCGGCCGGCGTAGGTTCCCCGTCAAAATCTATGACATCTTCAAGCGAGACGGTGGTGCATCCTTCAGGGAGTGACCGTGTGCTGGTGATTATGGCGAAGGCACCACGCCCCGGCACAGTTAAGACGCGTTTGACTCCGAACCTCTCTCCTACAGATGTCATTTCCTTTTACTGCTGTCTCCTCGACGATACGCTGACACTGGCGCGGTCATTGGGCGATGTGGAAGTTGCCATTATGTGCCCGGAGTCCGATGTGAGCGAGTTGACCCAGCTGGCAGGCGAAAACGCAAACGTAGTTGCGCAGAAAGGTGAAGGTCTGGCTGCGGGGCTCACTTCAGTGTTTGCCCACTTCGCGCGAGATCGTCACCGACGGACGATTGCCTTCAACAGCGACAGTCCACATCTGCCGCGTTCGGTTCTCGAAGATGCATTCGAAACTCTCATCTCGCATGACGTGGTCGTGGGACCGACCCACGACGGAGGCTACTATCTCGTAGGGGCAAAGCCTGGGCATCCTACGCTTTTTGCACACGACGGAATGGGCACCACGAGCGCACTGGAGAGGCTACTATCACGCGCACGAGCTCTTGAGCTGACGGTGGGTTTCGCAGATCCATTTTGGGACATTGATGTAGCTGACGACCTGGATCGTCTGGCAGCGGAGTTGCGCCAAGCTCCGGCAAGAGCGCCGCGCACGGCACGGTGGCTTAAAGAGTGGGAGCTTGCGGCAGCACAATTGCGTACGGGCACGGGAGAAATGTGAAGATGACCCCCGCGTGGAGAGTGCATCTCCTCGGCGCCACGTTGTGCGTGGCACTGACGATCTGCTCACGCAACTTCGGCGATAGAGGCGGACCGTACTTCATGGCCTCATTGACGCTTGCGGGCGTCGTGTACCTCTTAGCGATCCGTGAGTTTTTTGCCAGGCCAAGATTCTCCCGACGCGTTGTCGTCATTGGCCTCCTGCTGGCTGCTGTGTGGCACATTGAATTTCTTCGGATGCCGCCGGGCGCGGATGACGATATTCATCGATATGTTTGGGATGGCCGCCTGCAGAGGCTCGGCTACAACCCTTATCTTGTCGTTCCCGGCGATCCTTCCGTTAAAGGGCTGCATACTCCCGAAACCCGCACCTTGAACAATCCGGATCTACCGAGTCCATATCCAGCGGGAGCGCAGCTCTTCTTCCGTGCCTTTACCGGTATTCACGAATCTGCGTTTGCGCTGAAGGTAGCATTTGTGGTTTGCGAGCTCGCTATTGTTCTCTTGTTGTTCGATGTCTTGCGTTTTAGCCGGCAGGGCGAGCACTTGGTTCTGGCGTTCGCGTGGAATCCATTGTTGGCGATTGAGGTAGCGGGAAGCGGTCATATTGACATTGTTGGCGCGCTATTGCTGCTCGTGTCCGCTGCTGCGCTGCTCCGCCGATGGCGTGCGACTGCGGCCGTTGGATTTGCCCTAGCTGTAGCAGTTAAATTTCTGCCGATCGTACTTTTGCCTCTTTACTGGAAGCGCGTTCGCATTCGGGACGCTGTGCTAGCGCTTAGCCTCGTCGCCCTTCTGTACCTTCCATTTCTGAGTCACGGCCGTATTCCGGTCGGCTCGCTCGGCGCGTACGTGCAGAGTTTCCGCTTTAATGGTCCAGTGTTCGGAGCGCTCGATCGAGTGGCGCCGCCGCAGTGGTTAGCTGCGCTGGCAGTGCTCGTTGGATTAGTGACTGCAACCTGGCTTAGAAGCGCAGCGACCGAGTGGTCTCCGGAGACGTTTGCGTGGCCAATGGCAGCATCTCTCTGGTGCGCACCCGTCGTATTCCCCTGGTACCTTCTCTGGCTGCTGCCATTTCTGACGTCGGCTTCGACACTGCTGATTGTGCTCTGGACTGTGAGTATTTTCCCGACATATATAATGTGGCACTTCCGCGCACTTGGGCGTCCGTGGGGATCGCTTCCTGCTTGGGTCATGCTGCTGGAATATGGATGCCTGGCAATGGCCGGTGCAATTCTTGCTTTGCGCCGGATCACACGATCGGCGACGTTACTACGCCAAACGAGCCAAGTAGAGTGAAGCCAACTTCACGAGATGTATTCTTGTATCCGGGAACCTTTGTGCGTCATCCAAGCGACATTTACTTCATTGATTGAGGAGGATCTCTATGGCAAAGCTGGGCCGTTCAACGATGATCCGTTTCCTATTTTTTGCGGCGCTATTCCTTGCTTCGAACTTGTGGGCGCAAGAGCGCGCGCCGATTCTCGAGCAGATCGCTAAAACGTACGGTCTCGACTCGTTTGGACAAATCGAGGCTATCCGCTACACCTGGAATGCTGAAATCCCCGGAGTCTTCAAACTCAGTCACAACTGGGAGTGGGAGCCTAAGACTAATAAAGTCTCTTACGAGGGGAAAGACAAAGACGGTAAGCCGGTCAAGGCCACTTACATCGAGTCTCAGCTCAGCAGCCAGCCAGACAGCGTGAAGAACGAAGTCGAACCGGCTTTCGTCAACGATAACTATTGGCTGATCTTTCCTTTCCATGCCTACTGGGACAAGAGTGCTACGGTGACCGACGAAGGTATGAAGAAACTGCCGGTGGGAACTGGCTCGGCCAGGCTGGTCGTAGTGAAGTATCCCGCGGAAGCTGGCGGGTACACGCCCGGCGACACCTGGGACCTCTACGTCGCCAAAGACAACCGCGTGCAGTACCTCGTCTACCATCGCGGCGGGCCCAAGCCGCCACAATTAGTGATCGCCAGCTGGGCAGGCTACAAAAAGGCAGGTCCGGTGCTTGTCTCAACCGAGCACCGCGGCACCGCCGACGGCAAGCCCCTGCACATCTTCATCTCAGATCTGGCGGTTAAGCTGACCGGTTCGAATACCTGGGTGAAAGCGCAATAAGTCGCGCGCAGTAAAAAGCTATTTCCACGTGCTCTCGCAACTGTAAAATGCGCGGATTCCGATGAAGACTAAGTTCGATCTGGATATCGCGCGAAAGACGTTCGCGTCTGGCCTCTTGCCGGAATTGATCTCTGTTCTGCGCCGCGGTAGGCCGGGCGATCTTGTCGCGGTGATCGGCGACGAAGAGAGCATTGGACCTGAGTTGGAAACCTGGTGCCGATTCACCGGAAACCCACTCCTGGAGACCACGTCCGAAAATGGCCGCACGCGGTGGGTTTTCCGTTTTGGGACTGCAGCAATGCCTGCCGAAGAAAATCGGCCGGTCGGTTCCCGCCTTTGGCTGTACACCAACTTCGACTGCAACCTGCATTGCGACTACTGCTGTGTGCGTTCCTCGCCTACCGCGCCGCGACGAGAGCTGGGGCTCGAGCGTGTACAGCGCATTGCGCGTGAAGCTGCCGAACTTGGGGTGAAAGAAATTTTCGTCACTGGAGGCGAGCCGTTTCTGCTCGAGGATATCGGCGAGATTCTGCTGGCCTGCGCTGCGGCCGCTCCCACTACTGTGCTGACCAATGGCATGTTGTTCACCGGCCGTCGCGCGGAAGGCTTGCGAGCGTTGCCTCGCCAGCGAATTGTTCTGCAAATCAGCTTGGACAGCCCAACGCCAGGGCGGCACGACCTCCATCGTGGGTCCGGAACATGGGCTCGAGCGCGCGCAGGTATTCAGCACGCTCGTGCGCAGGGGTTTAGAGTGCGGCTGGCTGCAACCGTTTCAACTGATGCCGAGGCTGAGGAGTTCCGTCAGTTCCTCGACGAAGAGAAGATTGCCGCAGAGGACCGAGTCATACGCCGTATGGCGTTGCGCGGCGCTGCCAGCGAAGGTGTTGCCGTCAGTCGAGCCGATCTGGTGCCGGAAGTCACGATTAGTGCTGATGGTGTGTACTGGCATCCGGTGGGGGCGGAAGATGCCGACCTGCTGGTTACGCACGACATCTTTCCTTTGGCTGAGTCCTTCGCTGCCGTCCGCCGCGCTTTCGAGCGCGAAGGCGAACACGCAAGTAGACTGGCGAGAATCTTTAACTGTGCGTGAAGCTTGTCCGCGCTTACGGCCAAAAATCTGGCTGGTTGAAGAGCCTGCGGAAAGATGGTGTGACAACTGAAGTGAAAATCGCTTAGGGAAGGGCACTGGCTTCAGCCTTGCCGTGCAGTCGTTCCAAATCAGCACAGCTTTAGCCGATGAGCTGAGTCTTTCTTTCGTGCTCCAACCTCAAGCGGGCGCTAACACTCCAAGACAATCGATAGAACTCGCCTAAACGGCACGACTCAAAGGCGTGCCGTTTTCTAAAGCCTGAATGATTTTTCTGAAGCTCGTAAGGCCAGATCGCCTCAGCCTCTCAGGCCGATTTGGCCAATGCCTGCTGCAACAATCCCTGTTGCGCGGCCGCGTGCCGCAAGGCCGAGTAGCCATCGAGGTGAGGCGTTACCCAGCGCTGCAGCCCTTCCGCATCGAGAATCGCGCGATGAACTGGATTCTCGTAGTCCATAGCTAAGAGCGCTTCGACAAACCGGCGCTCCTGTTCGAGGGTAAGATCGGGCCGGGCCGTGAACATGCAATGGTTGTACGCCGGAGAGGACCATATCTCACAGAGGCCTCTTTCCGGCACCAGGCGCTCCTTGCGGACGGTGTCCCAAAATGGGCTGCCGATAGCGCCGGCGTCGGCTCGACCATCGAGAACGGCGCGAACGACCTCCACTTCGCTGGTACCGGTATCGCCGTGTTTCCCGACGTCGCTGTCGAAGCGCAGCGTTCGGTAGTCCCTTCCTTCGCACATCCCTTGCTGCTCCAAGAAGTGAACAGGAAGGATCGCCGCGTGTCCGCTGTCTCGGCTGCCGAGCGCGAGCGTGCGATTTCTCAAATCCGCGAGTGTCGAAATGGGACTTCCGTTGACGGCGATGATCGTGGTCATCCAGCCGAGATCGGTGTCGCGCATAGCGATTGCACGACAGGAGTGGCCACTCCACTCATCTGCCTGCAGGTAGGCCAGGTTCGTATTCCAGGCAATATCGATACGCGGCACCGCCTCGCCGGGTTGAGCGAGCAGCGCGAGGACCTGCGCCTCATAGCTCTGGAACAGCACGACCTCAACATCAAGATGTGCTTCCTCATGAAAATATCCCCGCATCCCCTCCCAAATCGTGACCACTTTGGGATTGTATGCAACAGCTCCTAACCAGATTGTCTTGCGCATAGGCCTCCACGGCGGCATTTCACAAAAATATTTTCTTGCTTTTCGCAGCCGCTCATCTAGAAGAGCGGCATGCCTAAAAGGGCCTTTCCGATGAACTCGCGCAGAACATCTCCGGTTGGCGCCATCACAGCGCCCGCGTGCGCATCGCGGAAGAGGCGCTCGATGCCCAAATGTTTTGAGAAGGCCGCACCGCCGCAAACGCGCATTGCGGCTGAAGTCACGCTAATCGCGACGTCGCCGGCAGCGGCTTTGGCTTCAAGCACGCGCAGCATGGTGGTCTCGCGCGGGTTTTCAAGATGGTCGACTAAATCGTCGATGCGTGCCGACAGCCCATCGGTCTCGATCTGCATCGTCGCGAGCTGCGCGCGTAGCGTAGGCAGGCTCTCGCCGAGGCTCTGGCCGAGGTGCTCGAATTTTGCAGTCTTCAGATGCGAGGCCGTCCCTGCAACCGCCGCTCGGCACAATCCCAATGACACCGATGCTGATCCCAAATTGAACAGCGGGAGCACCATGTTCAACATCGCGGGAAAACCTGCGCCGTCGTCCGTGAGTTGAAAATGGGATGGCACTTCGCACTCTTCGAGTGCGATTGGCGCAGAGGCGTTGGCGCGAAGTCCCAAACCGTCCCATGGACCGGCAACGGATAGGCCGCGTGTTCCTGCCGCAAGAAGATAAAGAGTTGAGTCGGTAGGTCCGTCGCCCTCAGGCGCAAGCGCGGAAACGATGTAGCTCTGCGCATGGCCCGCGCTGGTGACCCAGGATTTCTTCGCGCTAATGCGTACGCCGCTACCGTTGCGATGTGCTCGCGATATTGGTGCCCAGAAATGACTGCGTGAGCCGGCTTCACTGAAAGCGAGCGTCGCTAAATGGCGGCCAGCGCCGATCTCCTGCAATATCGGCGTGAGTGCCTGAGCTGCGCTTGGACGGGCTGCCGCGATCGTGGCGGCGCCCATGATGTGCATTACATACACCATGGCGACAGAAGCGTCTGCCTCAGCGAGCGCGGCGGTGACAGCCGCAAACGTGCGTGGTCCCAGGCCTGAACCGCCAGAATTCGTGGATAACAAAAGCCCGAGCAGCCCGGACTCTCCGAGTGATTCCACCGCCTCCGTGGAAAATCGTCCCGCCTTGTCGTTTTGCCCTGCACTTGGCGCCAGTACACGACTGGCCAGCTCGCGAGCTTTCGAAACGGCTGCTTCATGAGTCATGAGGCACCTGTCTTCACTATATGCAGCGGAGCCAAGATTGTACGCTGAGCCGCGCGTGCAGGATCAAGCTTCGCGGCCAAATTTTCGGAGCATCAAGCGGATGTGCCACTCGGGACACCACCGGGAACTCCGCAGCATTCAGCATTCAGGCACATCGAGAGCATACGCCGAGCGTATATTGGTATGCGCAACGGCGACGGTCTTGAGTTGTGCGTTGCCAACTTCTCTCCGCAGTCAACAGCCAACCCATCATCCTTAATTCCTCAATGGAGATCAGCATGAAGGCCATTCGAATTCATCAGTATGGGGATGCCGATACATTGAAGCTGGAAGATGTGCAGCGAGTATCCATCGCGGACGACCAGGTTCTCGTTCGAGTTCACGATGCCGGAGTTAATCCAATCGATTGGAAGATCAGGCAGGGGTATCTGAAGCAGGTGATGCCCGCATCCTTTCCGCTTACCATCGGGCAGGACTTCGCTGGTGAAGTGGCAGATCACGGCAAGGCTGTCGATCGCTTCGCAGCGGGGGATCGGGTGTTTGGTTTTGCGCAGGGCGCATACGCAGAATACGTTGCGGCCTCGGTTTCTGAAATCGCCGCGATGCCTGCATCGATGGACTTCGTCACGGCAGCCGCGCTTCCGACTGCTGGATCGACGGCGCTGCAAGTTATCCGTGACGTCGTGAAAGCGAAGTCGGGCATGACCATTTTGGTACACGGCGCCGCCGGCGGTGTGGGCTCGTTCGCCTCGCAGATTGCGAAGAACTTTGGAGCCCGCGTGATCGGCACGGCTTCGGGTGACGACATTGAATACCTCAAGTCCATCGGAGTCGATGAGGTGATTGACTATCAGCGCGAGAGGTTTGAGGAGAAGGCGGGCGAAGTCGATGCGGTGGTCGATCTCGTCGGTGGCGACACTCTGGTGCGCTCATACATGGTGGTGAAATCCGGTGGTGTGCTCGTCACCACGGTTCAGCCAGTCGATGAAGCAGCCGCAAAACGGGCTGGCATCCATGCGGTTATGGTATTTATGCGCAAGAATGCGGCAGACCTGAAGGAACTCGCAAAGCTGGTCGAGCAAGGCGCTTTGAAGCCCAGACTGGCTCAGACGATGAACCTCAGCCAGGCGAAAGAAGCGCAGGAACTTAGTGAATCCGGCGGGACACATGGGAAGGTGATACTGAAGGTAGCCTGAGGGAAAGGCGACAAGTTAAAGGGAAGAGGGGATAGTACATCAGAACTGTCCGCGGTAGGGATGGGTTAGAGCGATCGGGTGATTCAATTGGCCACAGAAGGAGCACATCAATGGGCGATCGAAATAAAAAGGATGAACTCGGGCCGGCGTCGGCTGGTCAGTCTGGCGACATTCAGCAATTGTCTGATCTGGCTGATGCAGATTCGGAGAGTGTGGAGGAGCTTCTGGAAGAGGGGAATGCGTTCGAGGCTGGTGTCGTTGAAGGCGTCGAGGGCGCTGAGTCGCCGGATGTCTCTGAGGTGAAGACGCGCGAAGTTCCGGAAGATGATGTGCCGGGCGAGTACTTAGAGAATGATGAGGATGTAGCGTGAGCGAATAAATCGGGGAGCACTTAGTCGCGTCGACAGTCGAAGACAAAGCCGTGCTAGCCGCTACCGCAGGTGGTTTTATCTGCCTTCCAGGACATGCACGTCAGGTTCGCTCAGCTTTGCTGGATTGGCGATGACCTGGACCTGACGATTGTTCCGTCTCTGATCGTGAAGCTGGGGCGTCTGAAGAGCCTTCCCCGTGGATCCCACAGAATCCCAAGGCTCCGTCGATGAGCATCTGCGCCTCTGCCGACTTTGCCCACTTGCCTGCCACTTGTTCCATGCTGACACTCACCCGGTTCCAGTAGTCTGCACGGCGTTTCCCATTCTGGAACGTTAAAGCTTCGATAAGACCTCCAATGAAGGAGGCGCCATCACAGATTGGGACGAAATGGATCGGGATGAAGCGGCCCGCTCGCATTGACTTGTACTCACCTTGGGACGAAAATACGCGACGCCTACAGCTTTGCCAAAGGAAATCCCGGTTGGGATGCAATTCACCATCCGACAAGTTCCTACAGCAGAGCTATCGCTCAGAGGAGGAGTTGTGAAGACCATCCGTCGATTCCTAGTCATTGCAGCATTACTCAGTGGTTCGCTTCTCGGCACAATGTCGGCCCAAAATGGTTTCGTCGAAACCGATCTTGTCGCTAATACATCGCCCTTGACTGATGCCAATGGCATCATTCATACGCCTCTCGTGGCGGATGATCACCTTAAAAATGCCTGGGGTGTGGGTGCATCCGGTACTTCGCCCTTTTGGATTTCTGACAATAACGCGGGTGTCTCCACGCTTTACCGAGTTACAGCCTCTGTTCCAGTGGCCACGCTGGGACTGGTAGTTTCCATTCCCAGGCCGGGAGATCCGCTGGGGAATTCGGGAACACCGACAGGACTCGTCTTCAACATTAATGGTGGCGCAAACGGCGGATTCAAGGTCTCGGGGGTTGACGCGAACGGAAAGCCGGCCTCTGCATCGGCGGCGTTTTTGTTCTCGACAGAAGATGGAACGATTCTCGGCTGGAATCCAGGAGTAAATCCGCTGGGCTTTGACCCTGTGCGAGACAAAGCGAAGGCAGGCACATTCGCGATTATCGCAGTCGACAATTCCTCCAACCCTGATGCAGCCAACGGCGCTGTGTACAAGGGACTGGCAATCGCCACCGATAGCGCAGGCAGGACTTTGTTGTACGTTCCCAATTTCCGTTCCGGGAAAGTTGAGGTGTATGACAACACCTTCTCTACACCGCGCAATTTGCCGGCGAGTGCGTTCTTTGACCCGAAACTGAAAAAAGGCTATGCACCATTCAACATAGTTCTGATGAACGGAAAGCTCTTTGTCAGCTATGCCGTACAGGATGAGACGAAGCACGACGATCTGGCCGGTGAGAGCCACGGCATTGTGAACACTTTCAATCTCGATGGCAGCGGGCAGGAGCGATTCGCGCAGTATGGGCAGCTCAATTCGCCCTGGGGAATGGCACTCGCCCCCGCCGGTTTTGGTCAGTTCGCCGGCGATATTCTGATCGGCAATTTCGGAAATGGCCACATCAACGTGTACACTCCGGGCGGCGAATTCGTGGATAAGCTCCGCGATCCGCATGGACAAGCGATTGTCATCGACGGCTTATGGACGCTGAGAGTCGGCAACGGTGGCAACGGTGGTCTCACTAACACAGTGTATTTTACCGCTGGTCCAAATCAGGAAACTGACGGACTTTTTGGCGGTCTCACGCCGCAATAGCAGGCAACGGGGAACAGCCGGGGACCAGGTTGTTCCCCGGCACTCCAATCTCCGTGCTCGCCATAAATCCTCGGCTTCCGGTGGAACTTCTTGACAGAGGAAGGTGTCTTATTCTGCGGAGGAGTCTATGCACCGTCAGATTGCCAGCCGAATGCACATGAAATACAGGCGTAGTCGGCCAACCAGCGCGGCTGATACAACTTTTTTTCCCATCGCGATGATTGTGGTGCTCACCGTTGTGCTCGTGCTACTCATGCTCCTCGCGGCGCACCGATAGCCTTTGACGAGATTGCGACCGCCAGGTTTCACGTATCGCCGAGCCTCTAGGCGGAGGTTTGATGCTGCTCTGGTCGATTGCGTTCGCGCAAAAGACAATCGTCACTGCTAACGTGCCGCCTGCTCGCCGTTCTGAATTGAATCAGACACTTTACGCAGCCGCTCGAGGATCTCGGAGGGAAAAGGACACGCCTTGCGCGTCGCCTGATCGATATGCACGCCGGTCAATTCTGAATTGGCAGCGATTTCTTTCGATTCGTCGTGCACAGTCTCATGCTGAAAACGTACTAACAGAGGGCGCCCTGCGGATGCAGGGCGCCGCTGAGTCGAAGGGAATCGGTTACTGGTTTGCCGCAATGATCGTGACAGATGGTCCCTCTGCACCTTGAGCGCGTTGTGTCTGCTTACGCGAGGATGCAAAGTGGAGCTTGCCACGGAGCGTCACCACATCGCTCAAAAAGTATTGATCGCCGATGTGACGGAACACTAGCTTAGTTCCGGTGACGGTGTCGTCGATTTCGGTGGCTCTAGTCAAAATTCCGCGATGATCGCCAATGAACGCGAGACCCCTATTGTCGTTTGGGAGTGACTCTCGAATGGTATAGGTGGCCGCCGGCAGTGTGTTTCCACCGACCACGAAATCAAACGGGACCGCAACCTTCAGCGCCTGAGCATTGGCCGTCGCCGCAGTGCAAAGCGTGACTCCCGCAATGAAAAACAGAGCAACAAGTTTCTTCACAGCTTTCTCCTTGAGCGCGTCTCTTTAGTATGTGCGCGCATCGATATAGAGCGTTGCAGCTGTGTTAACGATTCCGGAAGAAAGAGAATCTGCGGGAGCAAGTGTCATTGTGGGACTGGAGGGAAATGGAATGGGATTATTGTGCATCGCCATAAGATCGCAACTGCTGGCGCGCTCTTTACTCTGACTCTGAGGGAAGGATTCGGGCGATGAACAGCGGTCGGGTTTCCTCTCCAGCCTGGCCTTCCCGTGAGTGGATCGGGAGAGCGCCGTTCGGCGCAAGCTGAAAATCAGTAGTTATAAGGGGAGCATCGATGCTCCCCGCCTGTCCCTGCTTTTGATCCCGCGTTTCTTCCTTATTTACCGGAATATCTGTAACCGATCAACATTTCCATTCATCTTCGATTGCGACTGCATTCCCGCACATGCTCAAGTGTTGAATCCGTCGAGCCGAATTGGGAGTTTGCAGCCTTGACACGCACCCCAACGGGATTGCTCCGAAACCATTGCCCTTCGGTAGCGTAACCTGGCAGAGTTCCTTCGACAGCAGCAAGGTGTGGGCGCAGAAGAAGAACGCGGTTCCCGCAGGTTCGGAAGATAGTTGCCCAAATGATGGCGCAATCGCCTGTCTCTTATTGCAGTCAATAGGCTCGGACAACGGTCCAACTGGGGGCAGCTTCCTGACGCAAACTACGTTCATCCAGCGCCTGAACACCAAAGGTGGAACTGCGCCGGCTGATGGTTGCTTTACCTCTGCCGATGTAGGCAAGCAAGCCTTGGTGCCATACTCGGCGGACTACTACTTCTTCCGCAAACAGGAATAGTTTCATTACGCGGTTGACTTCTCGTGAGTAATGTTTCGCGACGAGAAAGGAGGGCGGCTGGGGGAGCCGCCCTTAGCTATTTCTCGACAAATGCTTTAAGCCTGGACAATGTCTCGTCCCACTGCTGCGAGACAATATCCAGATAGAGTCGAAGTTCGTCGATTGGTTCTGGATTGAATTTGAAGCGGCTCTCGCGACCTTCGCGGATGCTGTACACGATCCCAACGCTTTCCAGTACGCGAAGATGTTTGGTGATCGCCTGGCGCGTAAGTCTAGTGCCTTCGGTCAGCTCAGAAATAGAAGTGGGTCGCCCACGGCTGAGCTTCGTTACGAGCCGCAGACGCGTCTCGTCTCCCAAGGCTGCGAAGACAGGCGCCTGGCGCAGTACGGCGAGGCGATTATGGGTTGCTGGCGACATAGCTCTCGATGTTGTGGATCTGAGTCTCCCATCCGCCTTCGTTCATGCGAAACGCTTCCTGGCGGCGGTCAGCCGGTATCTGGTCGAAGCCGGATTCTGTGACCACAAGCAGCGTGCCGTGCGCAGTCTTCTCCAGCCTGAACTCGACAAGGGTAGGCTTCTCTTTCGAATAATCCCTTTTGGCATCGATTCCGGCCGGATGCCAGGTGAACGAGAAAAGACGCTCCGGCTCCATTTTCTGCACGACGGCTTCCCACTTCAGGTGCTCGTAGCCGGAATAAGTAACTTGTCCATGTGAAGCCTCGCCTGGTTTGAATGGGCCATCGATTTTCACGCGAAACCATTCGCCAAATTCTCGATAATCCGTTAAGGCGCGCCAGACCCGCGAAACTGAGGCTTTCAATTCGATGCGCTTCTCGATACGGTCGGTCATCCAGTATGCAACCTCCAAGTTGCATATTAACCGGAGGCAAAATAAAAGGCAACCATAAGGTTGCCTGTTACTGAAGGCATTACAGGTCGTGTCTAAACCGCACGCTTATTCGGTTTTGCAAGCCAGCCGATAACGAAGCCAATTGCCAGTCCTGCCGCAGCTGCAGATCCCACTGCGGCCAACGGATGCCGCTTGATTTGATAACGGCTGTCATAGAGTACGTCGTCGGCTGTGTTCTTGGCCCGCCTCATGCCACGGGATACTTCTTCATATGCCGAGTCCACCGTGCGGCGAAGGTCTTCAACCACTTTGACGGGCAGGCTGGATACCTCTGAGCGGTGTTTTTGTATTTGTCTAACCGTGCTGTTCTTCATCAATCTACCTCCAAAAAGTCTGGGCACATCCATTAAGGATACCGATGGAATAGAGGTGAGACACGCAAAGTTTTAAAAAAAAGCGGAGTAGCGGACTCGCGGTTATGGCAGCGTGAATGCCATCACGTAGTCGCCCTGCTTCGTTCCAAGCTTGCCGTGTCCACCCGCGCAAATCACAACATATTGCTTGCCGTTAAGCATGTAGGTCATCGGCGTGGCCTGGGCGCCGGCAGGCAGTTCGAAGCTCCACAGCTCCTTTCCTGTTTCGGAATCGAACGCTCGCACGAAGTTGTCCATGGCCGCGGAGGTAAACACCAGGCCGCCTGCCGTAGTCATGGGTCCTCCGAGGTTGATGGTGCCGGTGCTCTTGCCAGGAATGAAGCTTCCCAGAGGCACTTCCCACGCCTTCTTTCCCGAAAAGAGATCGACGGCCGTCACAGTGCCCCAGGGCGGGGCATTGCAAGGCACCTGGCCAGGGGAGAACAGGAATGTCCGATATATTCCAAACGGAGCCGGATCTTGATCGCCAAACTCGCCGTAGATTCGGTTGTCTTGATCTTTGTTGGTCTCCGCTTCATAGTTAGCGCGTGGAATGAGCTTTACCCATGCGACAAGTCGATTCGTATTGACGAACATTAAGTGATGCTGCGCATCGTAGGCGGCTCCTCCCCAATTTACACCCCCCACGTTCCCAGGAGCTGTCGCCGTGCCTCGCAGCGTCGGTGGCGTAAAGATGCCCTCCGCACGAGAAGCGTTGAGCTTGTCCTGGCACCACTTCAAGGCTTCCGGAGTCGGTCCCCAGGCATCGGCCGCAGAGATTTTTTCTGGAACAAGCGAGATGGTAGAAAACGGCTGCGTGGGCCACGTCTCCTCGCCGGCAATATCCGTTTGCGGGAACGGACGTTCTTCCACTGGAAGCAAAGGCGCGCCCGTGAGCCGGTTCAGGACAAACACATGGCCCATTTTGGTATTGATCACTACAGCCGGAGTTCCGTCCTTCCAGGTGAATAGTGTGGGCTGAGCTGCGACATCGAAATCCCAAAGATCGTGATGCACGACCTGGAAGCCCCAGACAAATTCCCCGGTAGAAGCGCGTAGAGCCACAACAGAATTCGCCCACTTGTTATCGCCTTTGCGGCCTCCGCCGTAATAGTCGGGAGCGGCGCTGCCTGTTGGGATGAAGACGAGGTCATGATCCGCGTCGACTGAGAGCGTTGACCACGCATTGCCACCGCCGGTGCGAGGCTTCGTGTTCTGTGCCCATGGAATCGGGTCCCAAGTCCATCGCAGTTTGCCGGTGCGGGCGTCAAAGGCGCGAACAATGCCGCGTCCGGTATCAACCTTCCAATTATCGGCGATCGAGGATCCCACGATGACGAGGTCTCCGGCGATTGCCGGAGCAGAGGTTACTTGATATCCGCCGGTCCATTCTGTCTGGGTTGCTGCATCACGATTAAGATCAATCTCGCCCTTAGTACCGAAGTCGCTGCAGAGCTTTCCGGAGTCGCCATCAAGAGCTGCTAGACGAGCGTCGAGAGTGCCGATGAAAATGCGCAGACTGCACGGTTGTCTAGACTTGGCTTTCGCGTCGCGCCATGCCGAGACGCCGCGCGAAGCAACTTC
Source organism: Acidobacteriota bacterium (assembly GCA_003225175.1). Classification (NCBI taxonomy): domain Bacteria; kingdom Pseudomonadati; phylum Acidobacteriota; species Acidobacteriota bacterium. Next base: position 81,141 of record QIBA01000033.1, on the reverse strand, counting down.
CGAGTAGTTGCGTTGCAAATTGACGTGTGGATCGTACTCCCACCGCTTCGCGCCGGATTGCGCATCGAGTGCGATCACATGATTGTAGGGAGTGCTGAGGAAGAGAACCCCATTCACCAGGATGGGAGTGGCTTCGAAGGCTGCTTTCTTTATCAGCCGCGTTGGGGTGTCATTGGCGCCGGTGCGATAAGTCCATGCAATTTTGAGGCGCGCAACGTTTGTTCGACTTATCTGCGACGCAGGCGAGAAGCGAGTTCCTCCAGGATCATTGCCATAGGTGGGCCATCCCGCTTCAGAAGCAGACTGAGCGTGGAGAATGGCGAACGATATCAGGAGAGAAAACAACAGAGACCGATGGCAACGGAGAGATCGTTTGCAGGTTTTCATTGAAATTGTGCGTATGCAGAACCACAGCACCACCAACCCCAAAAACAACAGCACCACCCGCTACCGCAGGTGGTTCCGCTTACGTTAACGGGCAGCGATCAAAAAGACAAACAAAAGGATCGAGAAAAATTGAAATCAGGAGGTTAACGTTCAATTCACCTCTACATCTGTAAAGCCAAGAGCTTGGACCAAAGCCGTAACCGTCCCTCGGGCATTGGTCGAAGCATTGTTCAGGATGCCATCGATCAAAGCGGCCTGCAGGAGCTGGCGTTCGGCTTCGGCGCGAACCTCTGATTCCAGATTGGGATCGGCTGGCACGAGCAATCCCGTCTCACGAGAATAGACTCGGGTCTGGTTGTTATCGACACGCGTGGAAAAAATCTCCGCGCGAGGCAGGCTAATCTTCACCTGCTTTCCGTTTACCTGGACATCACTGGATTGCAGTTTGCCTAAATCGACGCCAGCGAACACTTCGCCACGCACAATCAATAGCAGGCGCTCGCCTGCCAGGGATTGCGGCAAGAATCGACTTTGCCTCTCGCCTGTGACTACCTTTTCGAGTGTGTATTTCACGGATTCCAGCCGCTGCAGACGCTGGATGCGCTGCACGATCGCAGGCTGATCGAGATCGACATGCAGAACCCTCTGAAGCCAGCGGCCACGACCAGCGGGATAAGAAACCAGGAACAGCAGGAACACTGCTGTTACAAAGCCAGCCAGGAAGATTCCAAGTCTTCCCAGACGGCTTGGAGCACGCAAGTTGTCTGTTGGCAGGATCGACATCGCAAATTCAATTGACTAAGACGAAAACTACAGTCAAAGGCAAGAGCAAAGCAAGAGTCCAGTCAGGAGGACACGGTTTCAAACATTACCAATCTTAGTTTGCGTCCAACGCGCCTCGCCGATCTGATCGAGCAGCCACGCGGAGCTTCGGTGCATTGAGCGGCCTCCCTCGCGACAGGTAAAATCGGTAAAGTGGACTAAAAACCCGCGAGTGTGGCCCTGTAGCTCAGATGGATAGAGCAGCGGTTTCCTAAACCGTTGGTCGGGTGTTCGAGTCACCCCAGGGCTACCATTTTGTCGGCAATTTGCCTTAGTGCCAGCTTCGGTATAGCGCGAATGCCAGACATCCAAGCGTAATCAGGAGAGACAGGAGATCAAGGATGATCTTCGTCTTTTGTGCCGCTCTGCGGCTTGATGTTGGGATGTTTTCGATGTTGATCACGGAACCGGTCCCTCAGCGCTTCGATCTATCCAGATTGAGCGGCAACTCCCATTTTGGGCAGGAAGTTATGAGTCGCTGCTGACAGGGGACAGTATTCATCCAAAGTCGTATATCCGCAATGTACCGTAGTAACGTTTCTTCCGTAATGCCAAGCTGAAGCAACCAACTCGTGATTGGCAACCATCGCGCTCAGAGCGCATTGTTACCTGTGTGCGACAAGGCTCAGACCGCGATTACGCGGGTTATCTGGTTTTGCCGAGGCGAGCGGCGTAAAGTGCTGGCATGATCATCTGGGAAGACGATTTCACGGCTGCTCAAAGGCCAGGTTTCTTCTGGGTCATGTTCCCGCTTCAGTAAGCCCCTGAAATCTACTCATATCTCAATGCCTTTGTTGGGTTCACGCCTGCTGCGCGGCGTGCCGGCAGCGTCGCGGCGAGCATAGCTACGCCTGCGATGACCACAACAACTCCGATTAGAGTCAGTGGATCGGTGTTGGATACACCGTACAACTGGCTGCGCAGGTAGCGAGCAAGCAACAGGGCAGCCGGCACGGCGACCACGACGCTGATTCCGGCGAGCCACAATACCTCGCGCAAGACCATCTGTACGACCGAGCTCCGGCTCGCGCCGAGGGCCATGCGAATCCCAATTTCACGCGTGCGCTGCGCTGTGGAGAAGGCAAGTACTCCATATAGTCCAATGCCGGCCAGAAAAGTCGCCAAAATGCCAAAGCTCACAGCAAGAAAGGCAACGATGCTTTCGTTGGTAACGTTGTTGTTGATCTGCCGGTCCATCGTGAGCAGAGAATCGAGTACCAATTTCGAATCGAGGTTCTGCATGGCAGTACGGATCGTATTCATGGCCTGCTCAGGCGCTTGCCAGGTGCGGATATAGAACTGCATGTACGTCAGGCCGTTCTTCGGATCAACCTGCATGTAGGGTATGTACACGGTCGGCTCTATCTCACGGCGAAGATTGCGGTGTTTCGCATTCCGCACAATTCCAATGATCTGAAAGTCAGGCTTGTTCTCAGGCCCTCCCCCACGCGCGAAATTGTGTCCAACCGCCTTCTCGGGAGTTCCAAAGTAACGGCGGGCAAAGGTCTCATTCACGATGGCGACTTTCGCGGCGCTTGCGTGATCCTGGTTATTGATGTCTCTTCCAATTAAGAAGGCAAGTTTAAGAGTATCGAAATAACCCGGGGTGATCTCCGCCCACTCGACACTCATTCGTTCGCCCTCGGCCGGCGTATAGCCGGGGATTCCTATGCCACTCATGCTCTGATTATTAGCCAGCTCAGGATCGCTGGTGGCCGCGGCTGAGCGAACTCCGGGCAGTACCGCCAACGTATCGATGATGCGTTTGTAGAGGTCCAAGTTCTGGTTAAGCTGGTAACCTGCATAGCCCGGCGAAATGCCAAACGTCACCAGATGATCTGAAACAAAACCGACGTCAACGTTTTTCAGGTTATGCAAGGTGCGCACAAATAGTCCCGCTCCAAACAGAAGGAGCAGGCTAAGCCCCATCTGCAGAGCAACAGAACTGCGGCGCAGCTTCAGTTGACCACCGCTGGCCGTAGTAAGTTGTTGCTTCAACGTCTGTACCAAGTCGGGACGCCAGAACTGGAGCGCTGGTGCGAGGCTGAACAAAAGCCCAACCGTGACGGAAACGGCGAAGTTGAAGACTAGTACGCGCACATCTGGCGACGGGGAGAAGGGAATCTGGCCCAATGAATCGGCCCAAATCTTGCGAAGCAATAGCTGGGTCACTTCGGGAGCAATGGCTAAACCCAGCACTCCTCCACCAACGCCGAGCACCACTCCTTCGATCACGAGCTGCTGGACGACTCGCATACGCGAGGCTCCCAGCGCATATCGCACCGACATTTCGCGAACTCTTCCGGCTGCACGCACCAGGAGCAAACTAGCGACATTGGCGCATGCAATGAGAACGACGAGCCCGACCATCGCCATCACGATCACGAGCGGCGTGCCGATCTGATCGCGCACGGGAGAGAATCCTTTAGCCGCCTCGTGCAATTTCAGATGGGACTTGGCGACGAATCCTTCGCGAAACTTTGGTGTCGCATTGGGAATCGCCTTGAGTTCTTCTTCGCGCAGTGAATGCCAGAGTGGCGCCAGGCCAGACTCCGCCTGGGCGAGTGTCATGCCTGGCTTGAGTCGTCCAACGATATTCAGCCAACGCGAACGCCGGTTATCGAGATCGTTCCATCCCGGAGTGATCTGCGGCTTCATCATCATTGGAGCAAAAACGTCGGGCGCGGCTCCAAGGACGAAGCTCTTAAAGCCGGGCGACGCTACTCCGACGACCGTAAAAGGATGGCTATTTACCAGGATGGTGTCGTTCACTACTCGGGGGTCAGAACCGAATCGTCTCTGCCAATATCCGTAGCTGAGCACGACGACAGGATTGCGTTCCTGCGCCTCATCATCCGATTGGACGAGCACCCTGCCTAGCGCGGATTTCACGCCAAGAACGTCAAAGTAATTTCCCGATACGAGCTCGCCTTGCACCAGTTCGGGTTGGTTGTGCCATTGCACTCCGACCTGGACCTGGTCGGTCGCTACGGTGCCGGTGAAGACTGAATTCTTGTCGCGGAGATCGCGATACATGGGATAGGAAAAATAGTCATCACCGTCCCCGCCATAGGCGTTGATTCTTCCGCGATCGCTTCCCGTGCCCTGGAGCATCACCAGCTGCTCAGGGTCCTGAACCGGCAAGCTGCGCAACATTACCTGATCGAGCAGGCTGTAGATCGCCGTGTTCGCGCCGATGCCCAACGCGAGTGTCAGGAGCGCGGTCACCGTGAAAGCCGGCGATTTTGTTAGTTGGCGCAGCGCATAGCGAAGGTCCTGCAGAAAGCGGTCCATGGGACTCCTCAGTTATGAACACACGGATTCGGATTTCCAGATGCATCTGGCTATCCACGAGAGGTGGCTGTAAGTAACTGACTCTACGTTCCCAATCGGCGGCAACATGGCCGAAATAGACGCGGGACGTTCGATTTTGAACAGCGGGCGTAAGGCAATCCCCAGATGCTATGGCCAGCGCCGAAGGCGCGGAATTCTGAAGCCCATGTGCGATTAAGCCGTGGGAATGTGTGAAATCGTAAGCGAGAGCCCGAAGGGCGGCATTCCTGAGAGGACACGATGAGGATCCACCATAGGCACGAACAGCGAAGAATGCCGCCCTGCGGGCTCGTATTTGTTCTTGGTCCCACATCCAGGCCGGTCGCACATCGGCTACAGAATTCCGCGTCTTCGTCGCTGGCCTTGGGAGTGAGATCAATGACCGATAAAAGCAGCGGTCTCCGTGCCCGGCTTGCGCGCATGTTCCGGCTCTTCGACAAATGAGCGGAGCTGCTTCAGCAAGAGCAGCAGGCATACGATTCCGATTGCGAGCAAGACAGTTCCACGAGTGGGTTGACCAAGGATTGCGTATCCTGCGCCGAACAAAAATGAATAGACCATCGCGCATCCCAGCAGCCAGAGTGCGAGATTGCGGCCGAGATCCCGTGTGGGCTTTACGTCTTTAGCGATGGCCGCCACGTGCTTCCATCCGCGTACATCGGGACGGACGTGCCGGTAAAAGCTCACCAACACCTCCTGGCTCACCGGTCTCGTCATGAATGTGGCGGTCAGCCAGGCCACTGTGGTGATCGCCGTAGTTATGCTTGCGCTCTTGGCAAACACTACGGCGGAATTTCCCGAAAAAGGATGCATAATCCGCAGCGCGAGTGAAACTACCAGCGCCACAACCATCGCGCTGATCTCGCTCCAGGCGTTAATGCGCCACCAATACCAGCGCAGCAGATAAACCGCTCCGGTTCCTGCACTGAGTTCAAGCACCCACTGCCAGCCAGACTGAATGGATGCGAGTTGTGCGGCTACAAGCGCTGCGCAGACTACTAGAAACACCGTGACCAGGCGCGACACGAGAATGTAATGCTTCTGCGATGCCTCGGGTTTGATAAAGCGCTTGTAGAAATCCGCGACGAGATAAGAGGCGCCCCAATTGAGCTGCGTCGCGATGGTCGACATGAAGGCTGCGAGGAATCCCGCGATAGCAAGCCCGCGCAACGAAGTAGGAAGATGCTGCGTGAGTACCAGCATGTATCCGTCTTCTGGATGACGTCCGGCAGCCGAACCGTCCAGATTTGGGTACAGAACGATCGCGACCAGCCCAACGAGAATCCAGGGCCATGGACGCAGCGCGTAGTGCGCGATATTGAACCACAGCACGGAGAGCAGTCCCTGTTTCTCATCCTTGGCGCTGAAGATTCGCTGAGCGATGTATCCGCCCCCGCCGGGTTCAGCTCCGGGATACCAGAATGCCCACCACTGCAGACCGAGATAAGCGAGCAGTGTGATCACGGGAAGTGTCCACCATGTCTCCGCAGTGAGTCCGCTGGAAAAGTCAGGAAATAGCTTTAATGGATTGCCATGTAGACTCGTGGGCATAGGGGGTTGCGCGACTTGCAATTTTCGCAGCAGTTCGTGCATGCCTCCGGCTGCGCTGATTCCGTAATACGCAACTGCGATAACCACTCCCATTTTGAGAACGAACTGGAACAGGTCGGTCCACAAGACGCCCCACAATCCGCCGATGGCAACGTATAAACCCGTAAAGGGAACGATCACGAAGATGCAAATTGCCAATGCTGTGTGCTCGCTCACGCCTATCACTACGCTTACGATGCTGATCATCGCCTTCGTTACCCAACCGAGAATCAGGCAGTTCATGAGCAATCCGACATAAACAGCGCGAAAGCCGCGTAGAAATGCCGCCGGCTTGCCTGAATAGCGCATCTCCGCGAATTGCACATCGGTTAGCAGTCCGGATCGACGCCAAAGTCTGGCGAAGAGGAACACGGTCATCATTCCGGAAAGCAGGAACGACCACCAAAGCCAATTGCCAGCGATGCCCTGCGTGTACACAAGCCCGGTCACAAGCAGTGGGGTGTCGGCGGAGAAGGTCGTCGCGACCATCGACGTTCCGGCCAGCCACCACGACACGGATCGGCCCGAGACGAAGTACTCTTCCATGCTGCTGCCGGAGCGTCCCCGGAAGTACAGCCCCATGAGGATAGTGATGCCCAGGTAGCCAATAATCGCCGACCAATCGAGCCAGGTGAGATGCATGCGGGAAGATTAGCCGCGAACGAGATAAGAGGCAATCAAAAGCTTCAAGAGAACGATTTATGAAGTCTTGTTTCGGCCTGCTTTGCGCCTCAGGGATATTGGTGGTAAAGAGGTGCTATTATGCGCAACGCCGTAGCAGATTCCTGACGATGAAAAAATTATTCTTCCTGCTGCTCGTGCTTACTTTGGCCTTCATTCCCTCAATGTCATTGGGCGCTTCCGTCCAAAAGCAACTGATCGATCTGAATCATGGATGGCAATTCCGGCTTGCGCCTGACAGCTCTCTGAATCATGTTCCCGGAGTTGAGCCTGACGTGGATTCGGCTACGCTGCAGCGAGTGGCCGGTTGGACGCCGGCGGAGGTCCCCGGCTGCATTCAGACCGATCTGCTGCGCAACAAAATCATTCCCGAGCCCTTCTATCGCGACAATGAGAAGAAGTTGCAATGGATCGGCCTGGAGGACTGGCAATATCAAACAAGCTTCGACGTCTCTGCAGCCATATTCGCGCGTAAGCATATTGAGCTTATGTTCCAGGGGCTCGATACATACGCGACAGTCTTTCTCAATGGTCAAGGCGTGCTGCACGCGGAGAACATGTTTCGCATCTGGCGCGTCGATGCGAAGCCTTATCTAAAGCAGGGGAGCAACACACTGCAGGTAGTGTTTCGGTCCCCGATCAACGAAGTGCTTAAGCACATTCAGGGCATGCCGTACCATTTGCCGTCTATCTCGGTGCATGACGCGGATGTAGAGAAGGGAATTGGCACCGATCCGTATACGCGGAAAGCTCCGTATCAATATGGCTGGGATTGGGGTCCACGCTTCGTCACCATGGGCGTGTGGAGGCCAGTAACGCTGGAAAGTTGGGACGAGGCCGTGATTCGCGATCTGCACATCGCTCAAGACGAAGTTACCGCGGACGTCGCGAACATTGCTGCAAGTCTCGAGATCGAAGCGGGGGCTAACGCTCCAGCTAAAGTGACGATCAGCTACACGTCGCCTGAGGCTAAAGCTGCAAAGAAGATCGAGAGAACCTTCACATTACTTCGCGGTGCAAACCGCGTTACTGTTCCGATCGAGATCGAGAAGCCCGCTCGCTGGTTTCCTTCCGGATACGGACCACAGTCTTTGTATGAATTCTCAGCAACACTGGAGATCCGAAAAGGATCTGTGGATCAGGCGAAGACTCGTACTGGTTTGCGTTCCCTCCAGCTTCGCCGCGATCCCGACCATTGGGGCCGGAGTATGGAGTTCGTGATAAACGGCATTCCCATATTTGGAAAAGGTGCAGATGTCATTCCGTTCGACAGCTTTCCCTCGCGAGTAACTGCTGAAACATACCGCGAGATTCTGCAGTCAGCCCGCGACGCGAACATGAACATGATCCGCGAATGGGGAGGCGGAACTTATGAGAGCGACGAGTTCTACAACATCTGCGACGAGCTGGGGCTGATCATCTGGCAGGACTTCATGTTCGGCGGCGATATGCACCCGGGCGACGCAGAGTTCCTGGACAACGTGCGTCACGAAGCCGTCGATCAGGTCAAAAGGCTACGCAATCATCCCAGCATCGTGATCTGGTGTGGCAACAATGAAGTGGAAACCGGATGGATGCACTGGGGAGATCGCCAGCAGTTCAAGGCCGAGGTAGGGCAAAAGACAGCAGAAAAAGTCTGGCAGGACTACATGGTGCTCTTCAATCGGGTGCTGCCTGATGTCGTTATTCAGCATGGCCAGCCAGTGCCGTACTGGCCGAGTTCTCCAAGCGCCAACTTCGAAGATGATCCGGATACTCAGCGCATCGGCGACATGCATTACTGGCAGGTGTGGCACGCGCTGGCTCCGATTGAGAACTACAAGCAGCAAGTGCCGCGATTCATGACCGAATTCGGATTCCAGTCGTTTCCCGAAATGAACACGATCAAATCCTTCAGCACACCGGAGGACTGGGACATCAGCTCCGCGGTAATGCTGTCGCACCAGAAAAATAAAGGGGGGAACGGAAGAATCTATGACTACCTGTTGCGCTACTTCGGTCAGCCGAAGGATTTCGCCTCCTTTCTGTATGCCAGTCAGGTGATGCAGGCGGAAGCAATCAAGATGGGAGCTGAGCACTTTCGCCGCAGCCGCCCTCGCACGATGGGCTCGCTTTACTGGCAGCTCAACGACTGCTGGCCAGTGGCGTCGTGGTCAAGCATCGACTATCACGGGCGTTGGAAGGCATTGCAGTACTATGCGCGACGCTTCTACAACGATCTGCTGGTGAGTCCAAACGAAGAGAACAGCGCACTGCAGATTTACGTTGTTTCGGACAAGCAGCAAGTTCAGCCAGCCCAGTTGCGCGTACGGTTGGTGGATTTGGCCGGCAAGGTGCTCGAAGAGAAGTCCGCAAATATTCAGGTGAAACCTCTTGCCAGCGATGTTTACTTGAGCTTGCCCGTGACGGAGCTCTTAGCTCAGCGCCAACGCGAGCAGGTCTTCATCGATTCTCAGCTCCTGGTAGCGGGCAAGTCTGTATCTCGCAATCTGTATTTCTTCGCAACAATGAAGGATATTCGCCTGCCACGGCCGGAGATCAAGGCGAGCATTGAGAGCACTGGGAATTCATATCGAGTGACTCTGCAGTCTTCGCAGGTCGCGCGAGATGTGTATCTCTCCTTCGGCGATCTCGATGCAAAGTTTTCGGATAATTACATAGACCTGCTTCCCGGCGAGTCTGTCCAGATCGACATCACCAGCAAAGCTTCTCTCGATCAATTGCGGCAGGCGATGAAGGTAGTTTCTCTCTATGACGCGTTTCTTCCTCAAACAGAGCACGAAGTGTCAGGCCGAAGGGCGAGCCCGTGAGCGCGCGCTATTCCCAAATTGATTTAGGCGCCTAGTCTCTTCAAGGCCGCAGTAGCCGGTGCGAAGTCGCTAGCACTAGCTTTGGCAGTTAGATAAGCCTTCTTTGCTCCGGCTGCGTCACCGGATTTTTCGAGCACCTGGCCTAGTAAATACTGCGCCTGGAAAACAGGAGCATCCTCGGACTTTTCGCCCTGATCGATGTAGCGCTGTAGTAGCGTCACTGCGAGCGGGAGGTTCCGGTTCACGCGAAGGAGCAGGGACGCAGAGTCGAAGAGAGCGGAATCGTTTTTCGTGTTCAGTTTTGCCGATTGCTTTACGGCTGCTTCGAGCTCATCAAGACGGTTGGCGCGTCGATAAAACGAAGCGAGATCGAAGATGCGGCGATGGCCAGGATCAGCTTGCAGAGCTTTCTTATATTGCTGCTCGGCATCGCTGTTGTGTTTTTCATGCTCAGCGATGCGGGCGCGAATCCAATACGCAGTTGCCGGCTCGATTTTTTCAACTGCGTTTGCCTGGGCGGCAGCCTTATTGGTGCCACCACCGAGGAAGCCCGGCGCTTCAATGTAGTACTCGCTCAGGTCCGATCGGGCTTCGATGTTCCTCGGATCTAGTTCCACGGCTTTTTCAAATGCGATCCGCGTTTTCTTTGCGAGGTTAATTGCAGTGAACCAGCTTGAGTGCTCCGCCTTCTCGCCATAGGCTCGCCCGAGCCAGAGCTGATTAAGGCTACTGTTTGGATTCAGTTTTGCCGCGCGCTCGCATTCGGAAACGGCGGCGTCCCAGCTCTCCTCAGCATAGTGAACGCGGCACAGAAGATTGTGCTCTGCTGCTCCGGACGGATTCGTGCTCAGAGATGTCTTCAACATCCGAATCGCTGCATCAGCTTCGCCGTTCACGAGTAGCTGGTGAACCGAGTCAAGCGGCGCGTTTGCCGGCGAGACTGCCGAAAGCGCGAGTACAAAGGTTAAAACTAATGAGAACAAGCGGGGGACTGGCATCAGAAGTTTACCGGGCGCGAACCTCAAGTCCAGGTCGTAGTGGAGTAGCCGGGTTCATGCTGGTGAGAGCAACGAGTTCTCCTGGCTGGAGGCCGGTCATGATTTCAATGCGGGTATTGTTTGCGATGCCGGCCTCCACCGCCTGACGTTCCAGATGTCCATTTCGAACCACATACACATAGCGTCCGTTCTCGTCTTCATGCAGACCCTCGCGGGCTATGGTCACTATGTCTTTTTTGTTTGCAATACTGACGTTCACCGTGACGTTGATGTTCGGCAAGAGGCGGCTGTCCTCGTTGTCAACTGAGGACAGAACCTGCCCAACATTGCGGGTTCCGTAAGTGGTGATGGTATAGGGCATCTGACTGATTTCGCCGCGCCACGTCTTTCCCGGAAGGGCATCCCAGGTGACCGTCACAGGCTGGCCTACTCCCAGCTTTCCCAATTCGGGCTCGTCGACAAAGGCGCGTACCTGCACGCGATGCAGATCTGCAAGCTGAATGAGAAGCTCCCCCTGTTGAACGTATTCACCCTGCTTGATGGGAATGGAGTACACCGTACCGTCGAAGGGAGCGCGGATTGCACTGTGCGCCAGCAGGTCCTGAGCTGCGGTGTAGGAAGCGCGGGCCTGATCGACCTGGGCTTCAACGCGATTTACTTCCGGACGGGAGTAGCGATCTTGTTGCTTGTCTTGCAGCACCTTGAGTTGGGCCTGAGCCGCCGTCAGGCGATTTGCTGCTTCGCGGACTTCGGACGGAGCTGCAGCTCCCGTTTGAGCCAATTTTTGCAGAGCGTCGTAGTTCTTTTGCGCAGCATCGCGCTCGGCTTGTGCCTTTACCAGCTCGGAGCGGGTATTCAACACTTCTTCCTGCGTTCCCCCGGTATTGATAGCGTGCTGGTCGGCCTCTGCGGCTTTCATCTGCGCCAACGCTCGCGCTGCCTGGGCGCGCGCATCGGCATCGTCAAGTTGCATCAGGAGATCGCCCTTATGGACTCGCTGGCCTTCGCGGACGTAAGTGTTTCGAACCGTCGTCGCAGCAGGAGCATGAGCCTCGAAGTTTTGTATAGGCTCGACTTTGCCATTGGTGGAGATCGTCGTGACGAGGTCTTGCTTGGTTACGTGGTCGACTCTGACGGAAACTTCGCCCTTGCGGCTGGAGATGAATGCGGCGAGCACAATAACGGCAAGGATGGCGATAATGATCCCTCGCCAAACGTGCTTTCCATTGCCGCTTTGTCTCGTGAGCTCTGCCATCAGGAAACAAACTTAAAGTATATCGAACCGTGCCAGCGCTTTTTTCGGCAGCTCGAGCTTGAGCCTGCTCTGCCACCGTTTCTCATCAGATGTCCACGGGAGTGATTTCGGCTCAGCGACATCTCAACCAACAGAACGTTCCATCTAAGTCCAATGACAGCTTACGTCTATATACGTTTTAGTTATGGGAATTGGACTGCGAAGAGCCAGAGAAGTCACCGTAGCCGTGTACCGCGAAGTGCAACGCACACGTGTGCTGAACATGGCGGCCGGGCTTTCCTACTACTTCCTTCTGTCGCTGTTTCCCCTCCTCATTGCGTTGGCCACGCTGCTCGGTTACCTGCCCATTCCTAACTTGTTCAACCAGAGCATGGACTTCGCCGCCCGTTTCGTTCCATCTGAGGCAATGGGATTGGTTCGCAGGATTCTCCAGAGCGTACTAACCCCGAATCGCGGAGGATTACTCTCGATTGGGCTTGCCGGGACCATATGGGCTGCTTCGGGCGGTTTCTCGGCAATGATCGATGCGCTCGACATCGCCTACGATGCCCGTACCAGCCGGCAAATGCTGAAACAGCGACTGCTGGCTGTGGAACTGACGTTTATGACCGGTGGCCTGATGGCGATTGCCATGTTGCTCACGATGGTGGGCGACCGCGGTGGTCACTTCCTGAGCAATGTCCTTCACCTCTCATATGTATTCGAGCGGAGTTGGCCGCTCCTGCGTTGGGGCATCATTGGACTCTGCATTGTGCTCTCGATGGAGCTGCTGTACTTCTTCGGACCCAATGTGAAGCAGAGGTTCAAGCACACGCTGCCAGGCGCGCTTCTCGGAACAGTGCTCTGGATTCTGATTTCGGCTGCCGTAAACGTCTATGTATCGCACTTCGCCAACTACAACAAAACCTATGGGACGATCGGCGCCGTCATCGCTCTCTTGTTCTGGCTGTACGTGAGCAGCATCGCGATTCTGATCGGGGCTGAGTTGAACGCAGAGCTTCTGAAAGCCGAGGGCAAGAGACTGCAAGGACAGCAGCGCGTCGCACCTGGGCAGGCAGTCGAGATGCCCAAGGCTGCCTGATTGGTGTAGACGCAGCATGCGGCGTCTGTACCAAGCACCGTTACAATAGGGAGGATGTCCCGAGCTCCCGCATACACGCCAGAACATGCAAAGTCCGGATTGGATTTTGCCTTTCCTGAAATCGAGACCTGGCCGAATCAATTTCCCGCTTATGAGATAGACATTGATATACCGGAATTCACATCCGTATGTCCGAAAACAGGATTGCCTGATTTCGGCCTTCTCACAATCCGTTATATGCCACGTAAACGCTGTCTCGAATTGAAGTCGCTAAAGGAATATCTGACCTGCTATCGCAACCTCGGTATCTTCCAGGAAAACATTGTGAATCGCGTGCTCGAAGATATTGTGAGCGCCGCCGATCCGGAATGGGCGGTAGTACGAGGCGTCTTTCGTCCGCGAGGCGGAATCGGAACAACGGTTGAGGCACGCTGGCCGCGTCCAGCAGCGGGTTCTAAGGAACGTTCCTGAAGATGCAGCGCGCCACGCGACCGCTGCTTGCACTTGCACTGCTCACCGCCCTCAATTTTCTCAACTACATCGACCGCTATATCCTGCCTGCTGTTCAACCGTTGATCAAGCGGGAGTTCCATCCCTCCGACACCGCGCTAGGCGCACTGACGATGGTGTTCATCCTCTTCTACATGTGTGTCGCGCCAGGCGTTGGATTTCTTGCAGACAGGAAATCGCGCAAGACAATAATGGCCATCGGCGCACTGATCTGGAGTGCCGCAACTCTCCTGACAGCGGTGACATATAACTTCACTTCTCTCCTGATTCGCCACACTGTCGTCGGAGTTGGAGAGGCGACTTTTTCGCTGATCGCCCCGGCCTACATTGCCGACCTGTTTCCGCCGGAAAAGCGGGGACGGGTTCTATCTTTTTTCTATCTGGCGATCCCGATGGGCGCAGCTCTAGGCTACATAATTGGGGGCGCTCTCGGAACTCGATATGGATGGCGCTCTCCTTTTTACGTGTGTGCCATTCCGGGATTCATTGTCGCTGTCTGGTTTTACTTTGCAGCGGATGAGCCGCTGCGGGGCGAGAGTGAAGTCGCCCTGCACACGGTTGAGCGCACATCCTTTCGAGGGCTGCTGCGCAATCCAGCGTTCTGGACAGCTACTCTCGGTCTCGCAATGATGACCTTCGCCATAGGCGGAATCTCCGTGTGGATGCCGACATTCCTTGAGCGCGAGAGAGGCATACCGCTCGATAGAGCAAACTACTACTTTGGACTGATCACAGTGATTGATGGACTGGCCGGAACAGCGGTTGGTGGTTGGCTGGGAGATATCTGGCTGCGCCGTTCGCGAGGAGCATATTATGCAATATCGGGACTCAGCGCTTTACTTGCTCTCCCCGGCGCAGTCTACGCCTTCTATGGACACCCGGCTTGGATTTTTCCGTCACTCGCGATCGCTGAGTTTTTCCTCTTTCTGAACACAGGACCCTTAAACGCCGCCATCGTGAATTCAGTCGCCGCTCCGATTCGGGCTACGGCGATTGGCATAAATTTGTTCATCATTCATCTTTTTGGAGATGCGTTTTCTCCGGTTCTTATCGGGGCCATCTCTGATCGCAGCAGCCTGCGGCTTGGTTTTTCCGTTACATTGGTTGCGATGGTTGTGTCGGCCGGCATTCTTTTCATGGGCACTCGCTTCGCCCCGCCGCGAACGCAGGAGCGGGAGCTTGTAGGAGCCTCGGCTTGAGCCGCTGGATCTGGCTCATTAGCGGCATACTGCTCGGAGCAGACTGGCTGCGGCGTTCGCTTCGCACTGCCTTTGGTATGGCCAAACTTGCGGATGTGACCAGTCCAGAATGGGACAGGCTACCTCGACCTGAAGGGCCACAGCCAACTGTTGCGGTGATCGTTCCAGCGCGGAACGAGGGTGCAACCATCAACCGATGCCTGCGCTCCTTGATAGCTCAGGATTATCCGAATCTGCAGACTCTTGCTGTGGATGATCGGTCCACCGATGCTACGGGATCGATCATGGATGAGGTCGAAACAGAATCGCCGGGAAAACTTCGCGTATTACATATCAGTGAGCTGCCTCCCGGATGGTTGGGGAAAACTCACGCGATGTGGCGTGGTGCCAGCGAAACGCAGAGCGATTGGATCCTATTCACGGACGGCGATGTTATTTTTCGTGAAGACGCCCTGCGACGCACTCTCGCCTATGGCGAATCAACGCTTACGGATCACCTTGTAGTCTTTCCCACGCTGATCATGAATGGATTCGGCGAGCGCATGATGCTGGGCTTCTTTGGCATCGCTTCATCGCTCCTGCTGCGCCCGTGGAGGGTGAAGGATCGTGACGCGCCCGATTTTATTGGAGCCGGGGCATTCAATCTAATTCGACGCCGCGCCTACGAGAAACTCGGTACGTATCAGGCGCTGCGCATGGAAGTGATCGATGATCTAAGACTTGGGGGAGCCGTCAAGGGCCATCGTCTGAGGCAGGATTGCGTAGTAGGTAACAATCTCGTTCGCTTGCGATGGGCAGAGGGGGCGTTGGGCGTGGTGCGAAATTTGCGCAAGAACGCTTTCAGCCTGCTGCATTTCAGATGGCGGCTAGCGGTCTTGGCCTCTATAGCGGCGGCAATCTATCAGTTGGGTCCGTGGGTCGGACTAGGTCTCGCTCCTGGAATTGCGAAGTTTGGATTCGGCGTAGGCGTCTTCTCGATCGCTTTACTTTATTGGCGAATGGGGCGTCAGTTCGGAATGTCCGCTTGGTTCTTCTTGACTCATCCACTATCCACGGTCATGTTCATCTGTACGTTGCTGAATTCCGCCATAAGCTCACTCGTGCACGGCGGAATCGTGTGGCGAGGAACCACTTATCCGCTGGAGGAAGTCCGAGCATTCTCCGCGGAAAGACGGAAAGAGATGCAACGCATGCGGGACAGCATTTGATGCGCGGACGATATGAATTAGGGACTTTCACGTAGTCCAAATTCACGCGTCAACTTTGCGCTCCTGGCAGACGATCATGCTATGCTCTGCGGCAGGTCAGTTTGGAGTTTCTTCTGCCGCCCCGCTCTCTTTTGTGCGTTGTAGTCTTAGCTGTCTTCTCGACGTGCGTCCATTCCCAAAATGGTAACGCTTTCCATCCTCAGGAGGCGAATTTCGGACAATTATTTCAAGCGATTTCTGCTGACGAGGATTACGACGCAACAATTTTATATTTTCAATCAAGATTTAAGCAGAATCTGGGAAATCACAACGAAGCTCTGCAGCTAGCCGAAGCTGCAGTGAAAGCCAATTCGAAGAAGGCGGCCTACCATTTGCAGCTCGCCAGTGTGCTGAGTGAGGAAACAAATCATGCGAAGTTCTTCAGAAAAATCTCGCTAGCGAAACGAATACGCGCTGAACTGGAAACCGCTTTGAAACTCGAGCCAGCGAATCCCAATTGCCTTTTCGGGATGATGATGTATTACGAGCAGTCGCCTGCCATGCTGGGCGGTAGCAAAGAGAAAGCGCATCAATTTGCCAATCAGATTGGCAAAATCGACCGATCAAAGGGCTATCTAGCGCAAGCGCAGCTCGCTCGCATAGAGAAAAAGAATGGCGATTTGGAAGATTTGTATCTGAAGGCCTTTCAAGCTGACCCAACCAGCTTGGATGCCTTGGCGTCGCTAGCTGGCTTCTACGCTTCCGAGGGTCCAAAGAAAAAATACAACTTTGCGAACAGATAGGCGCCGTTTTGATGTCAGCGCGGGGCTTTGATCAGTTCCCGAAGTGCCTCACAAGGGCCTGAGTGAGGCCTTCCATCGTATACTCATCGGCTTCAACGTCTACGCGCAATCCATATTCACGCATCGTGCCTGAAGTCACGGGGCCAATCGAGGCAAACTTCACCTGCGAAAGCTTCGTGGGAATGTCCGTGCCGACCACAACCGTAAAGAAGTTCTGCACGGTCGAGGAGCTTGTGAAAGTGATGGCATCCGGAAGTGGACGATCAGTGAAGACACTTTGCATGCGCGACTTCGCATTCTCGGGAATTGCACTTTGATAAGCCTCTACTACGTCGACGTGTGCGCCTGCCGCGCGTAGTTCGTCGGGAATTACGTCGCGCGCAACCTTCGCTCGAACCAGCAGAACTTTCTCGCTCTTTACGAGCTTTCGGAGAGATCGTACGATTTCTTCAGCGACGTACTGGGGAGGCACAACGTCCACAACCAGCCCATGATCCTGAATGCGCTGTTCCGTGGCCGGGCCGATGGCTGCAATCTTCAGATGTTGGAGCGAATCGATACTCAGGCCGAGCGGCTCGAGCCGCGAAAACATCGCTTCCACTCCGTTCACGCTGGTGAGGATCAGCCAGTCGTATTGAAGGATGCCCTTAAGTGCGGTGTCGAGCGCATCATATGAATCCGGTTCGCGGATCTCGATGACGGGTGCTTCAATCACCTCTGCACCAAATTGTTTCAGCAAAGAACAAAGGTCATCGGCTTGTCTGTGAGCGCGTGTCACAACAATGAGCTTGCCGGCCAGCGGGCCGGAAGTGACCAACTCTGCCACGCGGTGCGCCTGGGGATCGACGGGTTTCTTCTTTGCCATTGCCATGCGAAGAAAGCAGGATACTACGGTTGCTGAGGTACGGAAGCCTCTTTCCCGTAAACTGTGTCGAGGATTTTGCTGGCCCCTCGCGAGAGCAGGGCCTGCCCGACTTCTACTCCAAGCCGCTCTGGATCGGACCCCTCTCTCTTTTCTCGAATGATCGAGCTTCCATCGGGACTGGCGACCACGGCCTGGAGCAATAGGCCTCGCTGAGTGGGTTCCGCATAAGCTCCGATTGGGACCTGGCATCCGCCGCCTAGTCGATTCAGCGTTGCTCGTTCGCATGCGACTGCTGCACGCGTGTGCGGATGATCGAGGAATGTTACCGTCTCGATCGTCGCAGCGTCGTCTGCGCGAGTCTCGATCGCGAGTGCGCCCTGTCCGGCAGCGGGACATATCTCTGTCGGTTCGAAATGGTGCCGGACCATCTGAGTCAGTCCCAATCTGGTCACGCCAGCAGCCGCCAAAATGATCGCATCAAACTCGCCGCTGTGGAGCTTTCGCAGTCGAGTATCGACGTTACCACGAAGCGGAATGATCTCGAGGTTGGCACGGAGTGAGTGCAACTGTGCCTGGCGACGCAGACTGCTGGTTCCGAGGCGCGCATTCTTTGGCAGCTTTTCAAGATGCGAATAGCGGACAGAGAGGAAGGCATCTCGCGCATCTTCCCGTTCTGGTACTGACGCCAGCAGAAATCCGGGAGAGAGCTCCGTAGGCAGGTCTTTCAGACTGTGCACAGCGAGATCGACACGATGCTCCGAAAGGGCTTCTTCGATCTCTTTCGTAAACATACCCTTGGTCCCGACCTTGGCCAAGGCTACATCCGTAATCTTGTCGCCGGTGGTCTTAATTACCTCGATAGATACATCGTGCCCTCGTCCCCGCAAAAGGGCGGCGATGTGATTAGCTTGCCACAGGGCAAGTTGAGATCCACGTGATCCGATACGAAGGCGAGCCATTAGCGGCGAGAACCGGGCTTCTGCTCGGCAATTTCGTTCTCGTCTGAGGCGACGGAGAGCGTGTGATCCAGCGGCTTATCAGAAGCCTTCGAGATGTCGTCCTTAGAGATGCCTGATGCTCCATTCCAGTGCGAAGCATCGTTCTCGATTCCAAAGATGGAACGCAGAAACTCCGCGGTTGAGGCAAGCTGGTCGGATCCGCTAAAGCCTTTGAGCGTCGTGATGGGAGCGTGCAGGATCTTGTTCACAATACTTCGAGTGAGGTTCTCGATCGCAGTCTCTTGTTCCGGGGAAAGCGGACCGAGTCGGCCACGAAGCCGATCGACTTCGGACTGTCGAATCTGTTCAAGTCGTTGCTGCAGAGCCACGATCGTCGGGACAGCATCCAAGCTCTGGATGCGCCGCCTGAAGCGCTCGACTTCTTCCTCGACTAACTGCTCGGCGCGCGCAGCCTCGCGTCCGCGATCGCTCACATTGGCTTCGACTACATGCTGAAGATCGTCAATGTCATAGACGAAAATTCCTTCCACCTGGCTCATGCTCGCATCCACGTCGCGCGGAACCGCGATGTCGATGAAAAACATCGGACGGTTCTTGCGGCGATGCATGAACAACTCGCCGTGGTCCCGCCGGAAGATTGCGTGAGGCGCTCCGGTGGAGGTGATCACGATGTCGGCCTGATCGGCAGTGCCGTAGAGCTGATCAAAATGAATCGCCGTGCCGCCTACTCGCTCCGCCATTCTCAGTGCGCTTTCATGTGTGCGATTGGAGACAAAGATCGTCTCGGCTCCGTGCGATCGCAGATGGCGAGCAGCTAATTCACTCATCTTACCGGCGCCCACGACGTAAACCGTTCGACCATGCAGGCTGCCGAAGATTTTCCTCGCCAGTTCCACTGCCACGGATGCGACAGATACCACGGAACTGCCGATCGCGGTTTCGGTTCGCACGCGCTTCGCTACGGAAAAGGCGCGGCTGAGCAGGGCATCGAGGTTCGAGTGAACTGAACCTACGGCTTTGCCGATGGCATAGGAATGCTTGACCTGTCCGAGGATCTGAGACTCGCCTATGATCATCGAGTCGAGACTCGCTGCGACGCGGAAGACGTGTCGCACGACATCGTCCCCGCTGTGTTCGTAGAGATACTCACGCAATGCCGATACATCAGTCAGCAGGTAGTCGCGAATGAAGCTGTGCAGATCAACGCCGCTTTCAGAAGCCACGGCAAACTCCACGCGGTTGCAAGTCGAGAAGACAACGCACTCCGCGACCCCGGTATGCTGCAGCAACTTCCGTGTAGCCTCCTCCAGACGCCACTCCGGAACTGCGAGCCGTTCACGTACTTCGACAGGAGCGGTCTTGTGGTTCACGCCGAGGAGTTGGAGCTTCATCGCGAGACGAACCTGTGGACGCCGCTGAAGTAATTGGCTGCCCAGACGCTAAGCGCAGCAGCGAAGGCAAAAGCAGACAGCAACGCGGCGCGGCGTCCTCGCCACCCGGAGTTCCATCGCGTGAAGAGCATCACTGTGTAAACGCCCCACATCAGCAAGCTAAGGATGATCTTGGGATCCTGGAAATAACTGGACCCGTACTCCATCTGGGCAATCACGGAACCCGCGATTAGTCCGATGGTCATGAATGGGAAGCCGATGAGGAGCAGGCGATAACCGATGTTGTCGATTGTCTCCAGGGCCGGAAGTTTTCCGGCGATTCCGTTCAGGTCTTTGCGTTTCAGGCTGCGTTCGTGTAGCAGATAAAGGACGCTTGCGATGAAACTGAAAAATAGCGCGGAATATCCCACCAGGATCAGGATGATGTGTGTGTAGATCCACCCATTACGCAATAGAGGTGAAATCACCGGTGGGGCGCTCTGTGCCAATGCGGCAGAAAGTGATAACAGGAAAGCGATCGGTAAAACGACGATGCCCGGTGATGTTGTTCTATATAAGTAGAAGACCCCGATGAACAGCAGCATCATAAGAAAAGCAAGCAATGATTCCGACTGATGCAGCGGATTGCCGGCCATGCCACCGGCAATGAACGCCTCCACTAAAGCGACGAAATGCAGTGTGACCGCCACGCCAGCGATTGGCAGAGTTGCGCGCGACAGAATTTCACGGCGTCGCAGTAGCGCTACGAGCGCGTAGAGCATGCTGAGACCATACAAACCTACGGCGATACGTAGCCAAAAAAGAGACATACAAACCTGTCAGCCAATTCGACCCTGATCCCCCCTTGTTTTTCGAGATATCAGAGTTGTAGCGGCGCAATTTAGAGGCGAAAGATACCAAACATTATACGCAGCACCGTTCTGAAGAAGCCGTTACGCCAGTGCAATCACCTGATGGTCGTGGCATTCTGGACGGTAATCTTCGAGCAGACGATCGATCAGGTCGACGCCATATTTAGCCAGAAAATAAATCCCCGCCAGCCGGCGCTCCTGAAGTTCCCTTTCGGGAAACAGCAGTGAACTGAGCATGCTCGCGTGCCGGTCCAGAACCTGCTCGCGGCGGAGATGGGCGCGTGCGGCTCGCGATTCCAGTCGCTGAAGTTGATGGCGCATCTTGCGCGCCGCGATCTCGCCGGCCGACCCGACGGTCGGATCGAGCTTTTCCAAAGCGCGGAGTAGTGGAGTCAGCAGGCGTTCGAGGTGCTCGCGGCTACGATCGAAATCATCTTTTATGTCAGAGGGAATCGTCCTCCGCGCCAGCGCCGTCAGGAAGTCTTCTTTAGGTTGGAGCACATCGCGCAGCCTGAGCCCGTACTTGCGCATCCAGCTGGCGAGACGCGCCTCGATCAAAGTAGTCGAGAAGCGAGGCCAAACGGGCGTGGTCCGGCCCATCAGACGTTCGTAAACAACCTGCACCTGAGCAAAGTAGGCGGTCTCGGCGGGGCCAGCGACGTACGCTGCTGTCGGCAGCAGATAGTCTTGCAGGACCGGTCTCAACAAAACATTTGCGGTGAATAATTCCGGATTAGACTCAATCTGGCGCTGCAGCTCATTTTGGGACCATTGCTGGCCGTTGGCGCTGAAGGCTCCATTTTTCCGATGAATCGCGAGCCGCTTTTCCTCTCTGGAAAAAAACAGAAGCGTCGACGCCTGTGTGACCTTCACCTGCGCATGATAACCAGCTGTTTCGAGCTCCTTTGATCGTGAGAGCAGCGCGCGGGTTAACTCATCCGAGTATTCGGCCGCCGAACGCAGCAGCGGAGCACCAATTTTATGGAGCTCTTTATCTGATGGTTCCAGCAGGATCAAGCCATATCGAGAGAAGATCTTGCTCATCAAAGCCGCGAAGGAAGAGGAGAGCGTCTTTCCCGGACTGTAACTCGAGCGCACTAGGTCAATCGTCTCCGATTCGCCAACAAGCCCCTGCAGTCGGTCCGCGAGCCATCCGAGGTCATTTCCAAGAACCACAGTCCCGACCGGACAACCGGGGCAGCCTTCGGAAGACGTTTCCAGTCTCTGCAACTCACCCTGAGTATCAGGCATGAAAACATGGTTTACCTCGGCCAAATCGTGGTCCTCTGAGGCAAGCCAAAAGATCGGAACCGCTTCCACTCCTCTTGCCGTGAGCTCGCGTGAAAGCCGAATGATCGAGATGGCCTTATAAAGCGTGTAAGCCGGTCCAAGAAACAGACCTATCTGCTGGCCGCTGACAACGGCACAAGCTCCGTCGCGAAGTTTCTCGATGTTGCTGAGAACCTCCGGGCCTGCATTCCAGGCAAGATTTTGTTTGAGCAGGACGTCCGTGACCCGTTGCCGACGGTCAACCGGGATGCTCACGCTGCCAGCTCTAGCTGCGAGCTCGTCTAAGGAGAGTGTGGAGGTGGGATAGAAGGGCCGAGCCTGTGGATCACCGCGTAGAAAATCGAGAAAAAGGCGGGAGGTGCCGGGCACATCACGGAAGGGAAGACATTCCTGGTCCAATCAGGCCTCTCTCGCTCAAGTCCATACTACAGTGAGGGTTTGGATTTCGGCGGCGCGTAGAAAGATGCAGAAAGTGCCTGTTATCCGGCAGCCATTGCCGGTTCCGTGGCATGTTGCTGAATCTCCCGCCAGGCGGAACGTACGTGCTCCTCGTCAGTGTAGGTTTGACCAATGCACATGCGGATCACAAATCGTCCGTTGAGTTTGGTGTGGGACAGAAACAACTTGCCTGACGAATTCAGCCTCTGCATCAGAGCTTCGCTTGCTGAATCCGGACCTTTCAGGCGGAAGCAAACCAGATTCAAGGAAACAGGAGCCACAATCTCAAAGCGGGAATCGGCTCTAAGCCAGCTGACGAATTCATTTGTGAGTTCGATGTGAGTCCGGACCATCGCCCGCAGACCTTCAACACCGTAAGAGCGGATCACAAGCCACAATTTCAGCGCGCGAAAGCGCCGGCCGAGAGGAATGTGCCAGTCGCGAAAGTCCACGACGGCGCCGGTCGCTGACGCTGTATTGCGTAGATACTCAGGGGTGATCGTCAGCGTTTCAGTCAGTTCTTTCCGGTCGCGGACGTAGAAGCAGGTGCAGTCGAAGTTCGTGAACATCCACTTGTGGCAATCGAAGCAGTAGCTGTCTGCCAGTTCGAGCCCTTTATGGATGGATCTGAACTCTTCGCAAAGCGCTGCCGTTCCTGCCATGGCGGCATCTACATGCAGCCAGATATTGTGCTCGCGGCAAATCGTCCCAATCTCTGGCACAGGATCAATAGACATTGTGGACGTAGTGCCGACGGTAGCACCCACAAAGCAGGGAACACGCCCCGCTGCCGTGTCTTGTTGAATCGCTCGCGCCAGCGCCGCCGGTCTCATCCGAAACTGCTCATCCACTTCGATT
This sequence comes from Acidobacteriota bacterium, assembly GCA_003225175.1. Lineage (NCBI taxonomy): Bacteria > Pseudomonadati > Acidobacteriota > Acidobacteriota bacterium. The sequence goes on along the minus strand of QIBA01000033.1, from coordinate 57,833 downwards.
ACGCGCAGGTTCTTGCGGCCAATCCCGGCAACCTTAATGGCTTTCTCCATCGAGGAGTGTGCCTGAGCCGACGTATACGCACTCAGTCGCTGATCGCAACCATTCTCATTTGACCCGAAGTGCGTCGCTCGCTCGCGACCCGCAAGCACAGCGCAGAGATTCGCGCTGGAAGCAGAATCCTGGATCACACCGCCGCCAGAACTGGTCGACAGAAAATGTTTGGGCAAGTCGAGCATCTCAACCAGCCAGTCGAGCATGCGCATTTCGAGTTCAGTGCAGGCCGGACTCGTCAGCCACAGCATTCCCTGCACCCCGATGCCTGACGAAAGTAGATCCCCAACTAATGAAGGCGGCGAGCTGTTGCCGGGGAAATACGCGAAGAAATTTGGTGACTGCCAGTGCGTGATGCCCGGGAGGATCTTGCTTTCGAGGTCTCTCAGGATAGCTGGCAGCGGTTCCGGAGCGGAGGGCGCCTGATGCGGAAGAGACGCGAACACTTCGCCGGGCTTCACTTGCGAGAGTACCGGAAACTCCGGCGCACGCTCCAGGTACTTAGCAATCCAGTCGAGTGCGATACAGCCGTTACGAAGAAGTTCCTCTGCGGCCAAGCGAGATTTCTTGTTGGTATTTCCCATTTCTGTTTTGGCTGTCGGTTTTCGGCGATCTGCTTTCGGCCACTATGGCATCCCGCAGGATACGAGAAAACCTTGCGAGCTGACAGCTGTAGGTTCTAGAAACGCACCTTGAAATCCGGCTCCTGATGCACGTGGATGCTATCGATAAAGCGCACCTTGCCTGTACTGCGCGTCATGACCAGTGACTGAGTGCGGATTCCATCCCCAAAGAAGCGCACGCCTTTGAGCAACGATCCATCGGTCACGCCGGTGGCGGCGAAAACGATGTTCTCGCCCGGCGCCAGGTCTTTAGCGAGATAAACCTTCTTCGAATCCTTGATACCCATATTCTTCACTCGCTCTTCCAGCTCCGGTTTGTCCACCACCAGCCGCGCAAAGATCTCGCCGTTCAGGCAGCGCATCGCAGCCGCGGTTATTACACCTTCAGGCGCTCCACCAACACCCATTACCGCGTGGACACCGGTTCCCATCACTGCCGCGGCGATTCCCGCCGAAAGATCTCCGTCGCCGATTAGCTTTATTCGTGCCCCCGTCGCGCGGATCTCGGAGATAAGCTTTTCGTGCCTGGGACGATCAAGCACGATGACCACAAGGTCTTTCACATCGCGGTCAAGGCTCTTGGCAATCATCTTCAAGTTGTACTTCACCGGAGCGTCGAGATCGATTCCATCCTTGCACGGCGGTCCAACAACCAGCTTTTCCATGTAGCAATCTGGTGCGTGCAGCAGCCCGCCGCGTTCCGAAGCCGCGAGAACAGTAATCGCGTTGGCGGCTCCCGTAGCGCACAGATTCGTTCCTTCCAATGGATCAACGGCGATATCCACTTCCGGAAATGCCGTGCTCTCGGGATGTTTCGCTCCGACCTTCTCGCCGATATACAACATCGGAGCCTGATCCCGTTCACCTTCGCCGATGACAATCGTGCCACGCATTGGCACCGAATCCATCGCGCGGCGCATCGCCTCGGTCGCGACTTGGTCCGACTTAGGACGGTCCCCCATGCCCATCGTTTTTGCCGATTCGATCGCCGCCTCTTCCACGATGCGAGTGAATTCGAGCGCGAGTTCGAACTCCATTGCTTGGCTAAGACCGTTAGGCGAGGTAATCGTGTCGACCTGGGTTTTTGGCATGGAGAACCCTCCAATAAGGATGCTGATGCTTATGCAGGTGGGAGCAGCCTGCAGACGAAACTGCCGATTATATCGGAGCTTTGGACTACATGGGTTCCGGCCGCCCTCGGCCGGTGTAAGCGTGCCCATGCCCTCGGCCTGCAGCGGACCAAAAATCATCAATTGATGCGTGAAGTATGGAGTGTAAGTTAGCCTAACAATACTGCGCTTTTCAGCCTGATACCGGCCGGAACCCCACGTTTACTTCGTGACCGTTTTTGCCGCTGACATATTGTCGAAGCGATCCCAAACGCGCACGACTATAACGTGCTCGCCAGAATTGACGACTTGGCTTGGATCGTCGCCACCACCATCACGCATACGCGACCGCTTGCCCGGTTTTTTGGCATTGTCCGCAAGGATGACTTGAGACTCCCCAGGCGGCAACAGAGCAGCCGAAAAGTCGTACTCCTCCGTTGGTGAGTCGGAAAGCTTTCCTACGGGCTCCACGTAATGCCATTCGCCGGCGTCGATTGAGTATTCAGCGCGTTTAATGGGTGAAAAACTGTCAGCGGCGCGGAAGCTGATGTGCATGGTGTTTCCCTCCACCTTGGCTTGGAGGGATTGAACCACAGGAGGCGTGCTGTCGACTTCAAAGCGTGAACTAATCTTCTCGTCACTGAGCGCCTCGTCTGGCGAGTGCGAAGCAGCGTCCGAGGCCACGATGCGCACTACATACCCTCCATCCGGCAGCAGGCTCGAATCCCACGAGTAATACTTCTCAGTGATGTTGTCCTTCAGCAGCTTCCAATCGCTCTCGTTGTCGCCTCGGTAGTAGATGGAGTAGACAAGGTCGTCGTCATTGTCGTCATGTGCGCCCCAGCGCATGGCAATGTAGTCACGATCTTTGACCGCCGACGGCGGCGTGTCAAAGCGTACAGGCGCCGCAACCGTCGGCGTATTTCCCAAGGGAATGTTTACGCTCTCGCTGGTTGGTTTCTGCACAGGCAAAGAGGTGATGCGCGCGCCAACTTGCACGTTGATATCCTCCATTACGGGAGCAATATTCTTCGGCAGGTAATTGATCGCCACGTTTTCGATCTGGGTATTCGGATTTCCAGGATGTAACGACACTTTCCATTGCACAAAGCGCGCCGCCGGGATCGACAGCCGCCCGGCCGTTTTGAGATCGATCTTGGTCCATGGACTCCAGTTGCGATCGGGATTGTCGACATTCCCACTGCGGGCAAAGAAATCAAAATCGCCGGCACCACGCACTTGCGGACGTCCCCACTGCGAGAAGCTCTTGGCATCGAAGACGTCGCTTTCATACGTTCCTGCCTGATCGCGTCCAGGGCCGAGCACAAATAGCTTTCCCAGATTGGCCGTCACTGCATACACCGCCCCATTGCTGGCCCGAGCCATCGACGTAATCTGGTTGGCACTGAGCTTCACCAGATCGCGGTAAATTTCCGTTCTGGAATTCGGCGTCACGGCATAAATGTGGCCGCGATTGCCGGTACCCGCAAGCAGCTGTCCATCCGGCCCGAAGGTGAGCGCGTACACAAGATCGTCCTTCGACGTCCAGATGCGGCTCGGGGATCCATCGCTGGAGATCAAGTAGATCTCGGAACCTCCGCTTAGCTGTCCGGGCAGAGCGGGCGGAGGAGCCGAAGCCACGGCAGGAACACTGGCACCGATAGGAGGTGGAGGCTGTGGAACCGGAGTCGCTGCCCCGCGCTTTTCTCCCACACCAGCAGCGAAGATGTTACCGGCAGAGTCGGTGGCGAGCGCGGTGATCTCTTTCTTGGGAGCGCTATACAAAACGAAAGCCTCGCCCGCCGGCGGAATCCGATACACAAGCCCGCTGCCGTCCGACCCGGCAATCACAGTGCTCAATGCGGGCGCAGCCTTTTTATTGCGCTTGCCATCTTCTTGCTCGGAGGTTGACTTCACCAGAGCCAGGCAACGGATATGCGCTTCGTCGCTCTTGAAGAAGACCGATCCTTCTCCGTTTTTCTCAACTTTGAAGATCTGCCCATTATCGCCGGTAGCAACGTACATCGGACCAGCCGGATCAAGTTCAATGTCCCAGATGTATTTCGTTTTGGGATCGAAGAAGACAGAAGACTTGTACATATCCTCGGCTGTCTCGGTCTTCGAAACCGTCGATTCGGATGGCGTGGCCTCTTCTTTCTTTGCTTTCTTCTTTTCGGGAGCAGGCGAGTTGGGCTGGAGCTTGTACACACGCCCATCGGGAGAGGTAGCTGCGTAGATCGTGCCGTCGCTATCGATGGCGAGCGCCTGCACCTGAAGCTCTTTGGCTTCGAAGATCACGGCCGCCTTGCCGTCCGGAGTCACGCGATATACGCGAGCCGGCGATCCCGCTCCTAAATAGGCATTGCCTTGCGCGTCGCTCACAACCTGCCAAATGTACGTGGAAGGTGATGTGTAAATTGATTTCAGCGATGGGGCGAGCTGCAAGCGGCCATCGCTTGAGATCGCGACGCCATTGCTCGTCCCTTTTTCAAACTCTTCGAACTTGGATTGTTGCCACAGCTGAGTGCCCTCAGCCCAAACGGCCGAGGAGAGTAGAAGAAGGCAGAGCGCCTTCAGAAAGCCTTGAACCATATTTTCAAGTGTAAGCGAAAAGACTGGCCGAGGAGCGAACACGAAGGTCACGAAGAGGCGGCTGCCGGGCTGTCAGCAAGCGGTTTCGGCCTGTCCGCTTGGTTTGAGCAAGACAGCTTACTGGCCGAACGCTGACAGCTCAGTGCTGATAGCTGTCCTGCGTCACCGCAGCTTGCCCTGAGCGAAGCCGAATGGGTGTTCGCCTCGGCCTTTTTTTCCGAAGTACCCACAACAGTCCACAGCTTTGCCCTGATAAGCGTCATTGCTTCCGGCAGCGGACAGCCCTAGAGTCGAATGCCTCCAACGGCGTTAAACGGGCGACGCTGGAGTGGTGACTGCGACGAACAGGTGCGGGCTGGGCCGCACCTGTTATCCACAAATTATTAACAATCCGAATTCCGCCAAAAACAACCGTTCGGTCCTGTCGGGCATTGAACAGCAAGGGGTTAACCGTTCAGCAGCTGCTCTGCATTTCGGCTACAATATATAGGGCTAGACTATTGACAGACCCAATATGCAGGTGTAACTTACGTTTCCACCCACTCCTGAAAGTCGAGGCAGCGGGTGCAGTAGCCCTCCCCATCGGAATGGTTTTGCGATCGGGTGAGTTTCAAAGCGATGTCTCCCAAGACCGCAAATCTCGGATTCATCAAATCGCAAAATCATCCAATTTGCGTCGGACCCCTTGGACGGTCAGAGGTGAGCGTCCGTATGAGAAAAACCATTAACAGGGTGCCAGCGGTGACCCCAAGAAGTGGCTGTCGGCTTTCGGCCAATCGGTTTTTCTGTAATTCAAAAAACGGATTACTGGCCGAACGCCGAGAGCCGACAGCCTAGTGCCGATCGCAGACTGAAAACAGCGAATCCCTGAGTAGGAGCCCCATGGCGGAAAGTATTCATAAGACGCAAGTGGCAACCGGAGCAACCGCGAAGACGGTGCCCGCAGCCTCCACCCCTGCAACTAAGAAAGCGCCAGGTCTCCAATTCCGTCGTTACTTCACCAAGCCGGGTACATCGCCCTACGACCAGTTCCAGTGGGAGCTGCGTACGGCGTCGATTACCGACGCACAGGGCAAGACGATCTTTGAGCAGAAAAATGTAGAGACTCCTAAAGATTGGTCGATGACCGCAACCAACATCGTTGCCAGCAAGTATCTGCATGGAGCCGTGGGAACCCCCGAACGCGAAAGCGGAGTTCGCGCCCTGGTGGGCCGGGTGGCCGAGACCATTCGCGACTGGGGAGTCAATGGCCGCTACTTTGCCACTCGCTCGGATGCCGACACATTTCATGACGAGCTCGCCTACATCCTCCTCGACCAGCGCGCTGCGTTCAATTCGCCGGTATGGTTCAACGTAGGATGCGACCGTCTCGAGCCCAACTCCGACGCGCAGAACTGGCACTGGAATCCCGAATTGGGAAGCGTGCAGTTTGGCGTGACCGGATATCGTAATCCGCAGTGCTCCGCCTGCTTCATCAACTCGGTGAAAGACTCACTCGACTCCATTCTTACATTGGCCAAGACCGAAGGCATGCTCTTCAAGTGGGGATCGGGAACCGGCACCAATCTTTCTCCTCTGCGCTCTTCGACCGAGCAGCTCTCCGGCGGAGGCACAGCGTCAGGTCCTCTGAGCTTCATGCGCGGATTCGACGCCTTTGCCGGCGTGATCAAATCAGGCGGGAAAACTCGGCGTGCAGCCAAGATGGTGATCCTGAATGTCGATCACCCCGACATCGAAGAGTTCATCGATTGCAAGCGGGAGGAAGAGGCTAAAGCCTGGGCGCTGATCCGCGAAGGTTACGACGGCAGCACACCAGACTCACCGGCCTATTCGTCGATCTTCTTCCAGAACGCAAACAACTCGGTGCGGGTGACCGACGAATTCATGAACGCGGCTATCAACGACGAGAACTTCTTTACCCGCAGCGTGAAGGAGAAGAAGCCGTTCGCGTCGAAGAAGGCCAAAGATCTGCTCCGCAAGATCGCAGAAGCAACGTACTACTGCGGCGATCCCGGCATGCAGTACGACACCACCATCAACAAGTGGCACACGTCGAAAAACACGGCGCGCATCAATGCTTCGAATCCCTGCTCGGAGTACATGTTCCTCGACGATTCGGCCTGCAATCTCGCCAGCATCAACCTGCTGAAGTTCTACACGAACAACAGCTTCGACATCGAAGCCTACAAGTTTGCCTGCGACTTGCTGATCACAGCGCAGGAGATCCTGGTGGATAGCTCGGGCTATCCGACCGAAGCAATCGCGCGCAACTCGCACGACTACCGCCCGCTGGGACTCGGCTACGCCAATCTCGGCGGATTGCTGATGGCCGCAGGTCTTCCATACGATTCCGATGCCGGACGCGACTACGCCGCCTGCGTAACGGCCATCATGTGCGGCGAGGCGTACTACCAGTCGTCCCAGATCGCGGAGCTGTGCACGCAGCTAGCTCCGGCGACTCCGCTTACGCAAACCGCAGAGATCACCGGCGCAGCCTGCCCCGGCTTCTATGTCAACCGCGAGCCATTCCTGGACGTAATCAGGATGCACAGAGCAAGCGTCAACAACATTGGTTCTTCTGTGTCCTCTGTGGTGAACGATAAGCAATTGCCCAAGCTGATCGAAGCCAGCAAGGAAGCTTGGGATAACGCGCTCACACACGGCGAGAAGCACGGTTATCGCAATTCGCAGGTCACAGTGCTCGCACCAACGGGCACGATCGGCTTCATGATGGACTGCGACACCACAGGCATCGAGCCCGATTTGGCACTCGTTAAGTACAAGAAGCTGGTCGGCGGCGGCATGATCAAAATCGTCAACAACACCGTTCCGACGGCTCTATTCAAACTCGGCTACTCCGGTGAGCAGGCCAACAACATCGTCAGCTACATCGACGCCACCGGCACCATCGAAGGCGCTCCAGGTCTTAAGGACGAGCACCTGCCCGTCTTTGACTGCAGCTTCAAGCCGTCCAAGGGAACGCGCTCCATCCATTACAGGGGCCACATCAAGATGATGGCGGCCACGCAGCCGTTCATCTCCGGCGCGATCTCAAAGACCGTCAATCTGCCGAACGATGCAACCATTGAAGAGATTGCCGAGGCGTACATTGAATCCTGGCGCCAGGGCCTGAAGGCCGTAGCCATCTACCGCGACGGCTCCAAGGGCGCACAGCCACTCAACGTGTCAGACGGAAACAAAGCAAAAGACACAAAAGCCAGCGGCCAGCAGCCAGTAGCCAGCCAGCAGATCGTGCCAGAAGTCCAGGACCAAAATGGGCCACCGAAAGCCGTGCGCCATCGCTTGCCCGAAGAGCGCGCCTCTCTCACGCACAAGTTCTCCATCGCTGGGCACGAGGGCTACATCACTGTAGGTCTCTATCCCAACGGACAGCCGGGCGAAATCTTCATCAAGATGGCCAAAGAAGGCTCCACAGTCTCCGGACTCATGGACGCCTTCGCAACATCAGTCTCGCTGGCTCTGCAACACGGCGTGCCCCTGAAAGTGCTCTGCGAGAAATTCGCGCACACCCGCTTCGAACCCAGCGGCTGGAGCGGCAACGGCAAGATCGGCTTCGCCAAATCGATTACTGACTACATCTTCCGCTGGCTCCACTTCCGCTTCGTAGAGCCCGAACAAGGCGATCTGTTCGAAGGCATGCTGAAACGCAATGGAGTCGTGGATCCAGCCGCGTCGGCCGGAAGTTTGACGGCGCCGCCTGAGAGCGCGGTCAGCACGTTCCCCGCTGGTGCACAGCCTGGATTAGCCGGCAGCCGGAAGCTGGAAGCCGGCAGCGTGCATCCCGCCGATGCACTGCGCGAGATTGTGGACTTGGGCGACGCGCCCTCGTGCCACGTCTGCGGCTCCATCATGACTCGCAACGGAAGCTGCTACAGATGCATGAGCTGCGGCAGCACCAGCGGATGTAGCTAAGGACTGTTCGAAGCTGTGGTGGGTGACTTGGTGATATTGGTTTATTTCATCCGATCACCCGATTCAGTTTGCCTCTGGCCGAGAGGAGCACTCCCCCGAATGCGCGAGACGAAAGAGCTGTTGAGACCAGTTGAGGAAATCGAGTATCAACCCGAGCCAGGCAGTCTGGCAGGTTTCATTGCGAGCTTGACGGAAAAGGTAGACGAGCTCTTACTCGCCGCAAACTTGCGGCCCAATTTGGAATAGGTTTTTCGCTCCTAGCGTCAGTGCCTTGCCTGCGGCCAGGCGTCGAAGTCGCCGAGTTGTTGGGCTGCGGTTCGGCGCATCGCGTAGGCGACGGCCCACACTACAACGCCGGAGGTCCAGGCGAGCAGGAAACAGACAGCAATGCCCGAGATCAGTCCGTAGTATGAGGGCCATTGCCACGCCTTGTGAGGCAGCTCACCGCTGATGATCCTCCCGTAGAAGTGCGATACTCCGTGTATCTTCGCGATCATTCCGAGGACGATTACGAACACGATTGTCATCATGAAGATGGCGGATCGCGGAAAGCGGCATCTGGTCTGTCGAATCATGATTCCTCCGATCTTTAAGCCCTGTGGTTCGCTAAAACCGATGGCTTGGAGCTGCTCGCGCACGGCCCCGCCGGCAAGTCCGAAAAATTCCCGCAGATAAAAAGTTGCGCGCTCGCACATGCCCTTGCGTTTGTTCTCGTCTTGGGCCTCGACAAAGACGTCGAGCATCTCGTTGGCGAACTTGCAACGGTGCGCACGTGGATAGAGCCTGAGTAAGCATCGGTAAAGCGCGATCATGTTTGCTGCTCCGTTGCTATCACACGTAAGCCGGCAAGCCGGGTTAACTGCTTCAAGCGCGCGATCTCCTGCTGGAGAATTTTGCGACCTCGAGCGGTAAGCCGATAATCCTGGCGGCCGCGCGCTTTGTCGTCGGCGCTGTGCCGCGTAATCCATCCATAGTCCAACAGCCGCCGCAACGCTCCGTAGAGGGTGCCTGTGCTGAGCCGCACTCGCCGTTCGCTCATCTCTTCCACACCCTTCAATATGGAGTAGCCATGCTGCGGCTGCTCTTTTTGACGAAACATCGCTTTGCTATTTCCCTACCGCCTGCACGAGTTTCTGTATCGGTGTAACGACGACCAGGAGAAGTTCCGACTGTCCCTTCTTCATCGCTTCGAGCTGCGCCATCTGCTGATCCGCCCAGCCGGCCGGAACCGAGGCGCGAGAGCCCAGCATATCAAGGGCTTGCAACCCAATCGTGGCTGCGGTAGAGAGGTTTTGCGAAACCAGACTGTCCTCAGACAGGAGCGAATTCTGCAGCGCAGGCGACAGGCGATCGTGATTCAGCTTCCAGTCGATCATGGTGTCTCGTGCCACCGCGACGTCGTCATCGGAGACAGTTCCCGCGACGATGCGATCGACTAAGCGCGCAAATTTCCTTCCTTCAAGGCTTTCCGGCGGCACGGCATCGGGCAAGCGGTTGAGTGGAGCGTCAGCACCGTATTTTTGCGTACCTGAGCGGGAGTATCCCTTGACCGGCTCGATTGTTGTCCCCAACGTTCGGAGCGCCTCAAAGTGCTGTGGAGCGAGCCGTTCTTTCATCGCGTGCAATGCCGATTGATGAGTGAGCCCGAGCGTCTCCAGCCGCTCGCTTACGACTTCCATGCGGGCATACATCGAGTCCACATCGCGCACCTCGGCGGGAGACCAGAGGCGTTCGGCGACTACTGCCGTGCGCGGCCAGATACGGGAATCGACATTCTCGGCGCTCACCATCTCCGACCACATACATGCCTCTCCGCCGAGGATCATCTTCTGCTGGTCGGGCGAGAGCTTGGCAGCATCACCGCCAAGCGGATCGTTCAGGTAATGCTTCTCGGCCGACTCAGCCAGATCGAGGTAATAACCGTTCGAAAGTAGCGCGCGATTGCCTTGCTGCACTGCTTTTGCCTCTGATTCTGGTCCGCGCCAGGAGTGAACAACCACGTCTTTCGGTAGATCGGAAGTAAGGACTTCGTCCCATCCGACAGGTGTTTTCTTGTATTTCAGAATGATCTTGACGACGCGCTGCGTGAAGTACGTCTGGAGCTCCTCGTTGGTCTTCAGGCTGTGCGACTTCATGAAGCTCTGAATCTCGGAATTCGCCTCCCATTGTTTGCCATTGACCTCGTCTCCGCCGAAGTGAAAGAACTCGTCGGGAAATAGTCCCGTCATTTCCTTGATGAATTTGTCGAGGAACTTGTACGTGGATTCCTTCGTGGGATCCATCGCCGGATCGAAGACTCCCCATTTAGTCTCGATTTCATATGGACCGGGTGCCGATGCCAATTCGGGATAGCCGACGAACCATGCCGTAGTGTGTCCGGGCATGTCGAACTCAGGCATCACGCGAATGCCGCGATCGCGCGCGTAGGCGATCAGCTCCTTGATCTGTTCCTGCGAGTAGTAGTGACCGGCGGAGCCCATTTCATGCAATTTTGGGAATTTCCTGCTCTCGACACGGAATCCCTGGTTCTCGCTCAGGTGGAAATGGAGGACGTTCATCTTGACTGCTTCCATGCCGTCGAGAGTGCGTTTTACGACTTCGACCGGCATCCAGTGACGACAGGAATCAAGCAGGAGCCCGCGCCAGGAGAATCGTGGAGCGTCTTCGATGTGCACGGCGGGAGCCGCAAATCCTTGGGGGCTGGGTGAGACAAGCTGCAACAGCGTCTGCAGTCCATGAATTACACCGATAGCCGTTGGCGCGGCGAGCTTGGCGCCGCTGACAGATACATCCAGCTTGTACGACTCGTCCTCTCCAAGCTTTTGCACTTTTTCGGCAATGCGATCGCACTGGATCTGGATCGTTGCCTTGCCCGCTTCGGCAGTCAGGTAGCGCAGCGGAATTCCACTCTGGCGCGATAGGTGATCGACAAATCGCTGCGCGGCGCTTCGGACACGTGGATCATCGGCACCGCTTAACGCAATAGTGAGTCCCTGTTGGACCACCCACTGTCCTGAGCCCGCATCGACTTTTGCAGGCACAGGCATCAGGTTCCACGGCGGGCCGGATTGGGCTGCGTTAGTCGTTGAGGATTGTGTTGCGAACAGGGAAGTGGCAGAAAACACGCAAAGCAGGACAAGAAATCTCATCTATGATCCCGGTTTGGATTTGAAAACGAGCAGCGGAGCAGATTATCGCAATTCGTCGAGAAGTGCTTGCATCTCGGCGAGAGCGTGCTGATTTCGCGTGCGAGAAGCGCAGGCGATGCCGTCCTGGAGCATCTTGCGCGCTTCAACCTCACGGCCCGCTTTCATCAGCGTCTGCGCGGACATCTGGTACGCTGGCGTGTAGTCGGGATTCGCCCCAATCAGCCGCGCAAACTCGCTCAGAGCGGTATCGGAATCGCCTTTATTGGCATATTCCATCGCCAAGCCGTAGCGCGCGAAAGCGTCGTTGGGGTTCTGCGCAAGCATCTCCTGAAGCATTGCCACGCGGTCCATAGGCTATTTGTGCGCGAGCGCTCCGACCATGGATTCGAAGATGCGAAAGCCGTCGTTCATTCCCAATAGCGGATCGGAGCTACGATCCGGGTGAGGCATCATGCCCAGCACGTTCCGTCCAGCATTGCAGATGCCAGCGATGTTCTCGATTGAGCCGTTGGGATTGGCATCTGGAGTGATTCGCCCGTCAGCTGTCGAGTAGCGGAAAATGACGCGCTCCTCGCGATTCAGTTCTGCAAGCGTATTCGCATCGCAGAAGTAATTGCCTTCCATGTGGCCAATCGGAATCTCCACCACTTCACCCTGAGTGCAGGTATGTGTGAAAGGCGAGTGCGTGCTCTCGACGCGAAGCTTCACCGGCTTGCAGATATATTTCAACCCTGCGTTGCGCATCAGCGCACCGGGCAATAGGCCAGCTTCGCACAGGATCTGGAAGCCGTTGCAGATGCCGAGCACCAAGCCGCCGATGGCGGCAAAACGATTCACTTCCTGCATAATCGGAGCGAACTTCGCGATCGCTCCGGTGCGCAGATAGTCGCCGTAGGCAAATCCGCCGGGCACGACGATGGCATCGCAATCCTGGAGGTCGTGGCTGGCATGCCACAAGAACGTGACAGGCTGCTTCGCCGCCGCAGCGATAACGTGATAGGCATCGTGATCGCAATTGGAACCCGGGAAGACGAGTACGCCGAATTTCATGGTGTAATTTCAGTCTAGCATTGTGGCCGACACGATCCCGAGAACAGATTTTGCATGGAAATTCGCACGCACCTGCGTACTACCGGTTCTGCCCTGAGGAATTGGTTCATCGCCACTTTGCAGGATGCCGCTGCCGTGGGCGCGATGTGGCTTATCGGCCTGCTCATCCTCCGCGTTCCTCTTGCCTTCGTTTGGGCGATCATAGGCGGAGCCTGCCAATTCATTCCTAATTTCGGTCCGCTGATCGCAGTGATTGGGCCCGCGTTATCGACACTATTTACCAGTCAATCCGACGCGATGATGCACCTGCTGTACGTCTTCATGCTGTACGCAATCATCGCTGTCATCGACGGCTTGGTGCTTCAGCCGTACCTGATGAAGCGCAGCAACAAGGTACCGATTTGGGCCTCGATTCTCTGTCCCATTGCGCTCGGAATCGTCATCCCGTTCTGGGGCGTCCTGCTGGCGCCGCCGCTGCTAGCGGTGATTTATGCGTTCAAACGCAGGCAGCTTCCGCAGGCTCCGCCGCGCTGAGTAGGCTTTTGTTGCGTGCTATACTTCTCGTTTGTTCTCATGCGGATGCGGATTATCAGCGTCCAACTACATATCAAATTCGCTTCTGAGGTTGTTGCATGTCTGGCCACTCAAAATGGGCCACAATCAAGCACAAAAAGGGCGCGCTGGATGCTAAGCGCGGCAAGACATTCACGCGGCTAATCAAGGAAATCACCATGGCCGCTAAGTCAGGCGGCGGAGACCCTGAGGGTAATCCCCGTTTGCGCACGGCCATCGCCGCTGCCAAGGCTGAAAACATGCCTGCCGACAACATCAAGCGCGCAGTTCAGCGCGGCACTGGCGAGCTCCCTGGCGCAACTTACGAGGAAATTCTCTTCGAGGGCTACGGCCCGGGTGGTGTGGCGCTCCTGGTCGATGTCACGACCGATAATCGCAATCGTACCGTCAGCGAGATCCGCCACGCCTTCGGCAAGAACGGTGGAAACCTTGGTGAAGCTGGCTCTGTGGCCTGGATGTTTCACAAGAAGGGCTACATAGTGGTGCCGAAGTCAGTGGCAAAGGAGGACGATCTTATGTCGCTGGTCCTCGAGAACGGTGGTGAAGATCTTCGCGACGATGGCAATGATTGGGAAATCGTCACTGATCCCGCAGCCTTTGAGAGCGTACTCAACGCGATCAAAGGGGCCAATGTAGAGACTTCACTCGCCGAGATTTCGATGATTCCCCAGAACTACATCAAGCTGGAAGGACACGCCGCTAACACAATGATTCGACTGCTCGAAGCCTTGGAGGATCATGACGACGTCCAGCACGTTTACTCCAACTTCGATGTTGATACAAAGCAGCTCGAGGAAGTCGCCGGTTAAGAGACGAAAAGCAGTTGTCGTACAGCAGAATTCTCTGTTTGTTTCACTTTGCGGCTTCCGTCATCCATCTGCCGGCAGCAACTTCTTACCTCGGGGTCGCATCTTCGGCCTGTGAGCGGCAGTGCCTGCGGCAACGGAACCAAGCCCGCCATGAGCGACTGTGCCTGGCTCCCGTTACAATGGCTTGCCACGTTCTGTGCGCCAGTACGTACGAGCGCGATCGATTTCGCTTTCGACGAGGAGAGAACCGCTTGATCCCGAAAAATTTCAGAAAATTTGCGTTAGTTGCCACGCTTTGTATTTTCTCGGCGGCTTGTGGAAATAAGTCCGGGAGCAGTAACGAACCAGCTCCTGCGGGCCAGCCGACAGCAACTTCTACCCCCGGAACTGCGGGAGAAAGCTCCAGCGCTTCCAAGACAGCAGTTGCCCCTTCCCCTACGCTCAAGACGCGATCCTCCGCTGAGTCAGGTCCAGTCACAATTCCGGAGAACACGGTGATCACTGTGCGAACCGCACAACAACTGGGCTCAAAGATCAGTCAGGACGGAGACAGTTTTACAGCGACAGTTGCTCGTCCCGTGGAAGTCGGCGGCACGTTAGTGATTCCAGACGGTGCGAGCGCCACCGGAACCGTAGTTGCTGCGCATCCGCTTGGACGCTTCAAAGGTGGAGCGATGCTCCAACTGAGGCTCACGTCTGTGACGATCAACGGCCAGAACGTTCCCGTCAGCACCGCGTCATTCGCGCGGTCAGAAAAGGGTAAAGGCAAACGTTCAGCCACGCTGATCGGCGGCGGCGCCGGACTGGGTGCCCTCATCGGCGGACTCGCTGGCGGCGGCAAAGGCGCTGCTATCGGAGCGTTGGCAGGTGCTGGAGCCGGCACAGCAGGTACGGCTTTCACCGGCAACAAGGAGATCGTCATTCCAGCCGAATATGCGCTCAGCTTTAAGCTACTTAAGCCAGTGGAAGTGAAAAAGTAGCGACCGAAGACAGTTCCTCGCGTCGCTCAGGCAATACTAACCCCTACTCCGCAGCCGCTCGTTTACCCAGTTCTACTTTTCAAAGCGGAGCGGGGGACCGCTTGGTTCGGTTTTTGTCCTTGTCCGACTTTCCCATTTTCGGAACTCGTGTACCTGGCGCTCCTTATCGACTCCGGCCCAGCGCCTATGCTTTAGTCCGCAATGAGGTTGGGTTGTTTGCCATTGTCCGCACGCCGCTCGCATGTTACTTGCCGGGCGGCGGCATGGAAGCGGGAGAGAATCCAGAGCAGACAATAATCCGCGAGGCTCGCGAGGAATGTGGATTCATCCTCGATGCCGTAGCACTGGTCGGACGGGCGATGGAGATCTGCTACTCGATCGAAGAAGGCGAGTACTTCGAAAAAGACAGTTTTTTCATCGAAGCGACCATTGCCGGTCATGGCCCTCAGACAGAGCTCGATCACGAACTAATCTGGATGGATGCCGCCAAGGCACGGGAAGCCCTTTCCCACGGAAGTCATCGCTGGGCCGTTCACCGAGCCTTAGAGTCCTCATCCTCTTCTTAGACTCCGTCGTGCTGGAACCTTTTCCAAGGCACATGTACGAGGATCCCGCGAGTCGATAAACCGGGCGTTCTCCGGTAGAGCAACGGATAACAAAAACATTTTCTTTCTCCTCTGTAACTGCTTGAAGAGACACGAGCGGAAAAGTTGTAGAGTTGTAGAGCAACGGACGAACCTTGCTTTTACCTGGCCATCTGGCCATCATCGAGAGGTGGATCGAAGTTCCAATTTGGGAACAAGCGGCCTGGTCACGAACCTCTGGTTAACTCGCGGGAATAGCACAAGTGTTGAGTTCCAATCGCTTCGGCTCCAGGATCCCCGGGGGATCTCGGTGGGATCTCAACGCTAAGTCCTTCAGATTCTGAGATCGCCAAAAATGTGGGCAGGCGAACGACGGTTGCGACCTAGTGAATCAATGTCTATGGAGGAAAACGGTGCGGCTCGCAAATGGATATATGTTGGAACCGGATTAGTCAACGGTACATTCCTGATCTGGAATTCAGCGAAATCGCTCTGAAGCAGGCTAGATACACCAAAGTTTTGCAAACAGTGTTACCACTGTGATTTGAATGGCTTGAGAATGCCGCCTAAGCTGCGGCAGGATGTCGTCCTCGTCAATCAATATGGGCACAGGTGTACGCCGCTCGCAGCGCTTCCGCGTGAACTTTCCGATCAAGCTGTTCACGGTTGTGCAGCAGCGCCGCTGTGTGCTGCAGGGACGCAGTCATGACCTCTCGGAAGCAGGCATGGCGATCTATATTCCGGCTGAGCTGCAGGTAGGCCAGATGCTACAGATCGAGTTCATTCTTCCCGAATCCAGCCAGAGGCTCGGGGTAAGCGCTATGGTTCGAGATTGCTCTGGTTTTCGTTGCGGGGTGGAGTTCCTGAGTCTAACGGCTACAGAGCAAAAGGCCTTGACGGACTGCTGCGATCGGCTTGGTGGGACGTCGACGCATCCTCAATAAGATCCGCTAACGCGAAAATATTAGCGATTATTTGTTGCGCAATCGTTAGACTTACGAGCCATCGCCATGGAGACACCCGCCAAACGACAAATGCTGCACCGCATCATAGGCGCGGTTTTGCTCTTATTGATCGTGGGGTATGCTGCGCTTCTCTTCTCCGTAAATCACGCAATGCATCGATCGCCCGCGGAATTTGGGCGATTCATGATGAAGATGCCTTCGGCGATCTTCTTGATCGCGCCCTTTGAAACCATGTGGACACGCGCCCGTGCTGGACATTTGAACGTCGGCGATCCTGCGCCAGACTTCACGCTTGCCACTCTGGACAAGAGCGCACATGTTAGCCTCGCATCTCTGCGGAACGACAAACCAGTAGTCCTGGTCTTCGGCAGTTACACTTGACCGCCATTTCGGCGGGAGGTTCCCGCACTCAACAAGCTTTACGACGAATATGGTCAGCGTGTGCAGTTTTACGTCCTGTACATTCTGGAAGCGCACCCCAGCGACGTCTGGCAGATGCAGAGCAATGTTCGCGATAGAGTCGTCTTTGCCAGCCCAAAGAGCATGGGAGAGCGCGAACAGGTTGCAGGCATGTGCGTGCGCAAGCTTGGTATCAAATTTCCCGCGCTGATTGATAACTTCGATAACACCGCGGAGCAGGCTTACACCGGCTGGCCTGATCGGATTTATTTGATTGATAAAGACGGACGCATCGTTTACAAGAGCCGTCCAGGCCCCTTTGGGTTCCATCCCGAGGAGCTGAAGATCTCTTTGTCCCAGTTGCATTAGTCTGACAGCCGCCCTTTCGTCTCCAGCGGCACTAAAGATGGAACCGGGTAATTTGGGCTTCCCTGCCGGTAACAGGAATGGCGTTCCGCAGTAACGCGTGCGACCGGTTTGAGATGCCGCGGAACCGCATTTCAGGCGGATGATGTAAGCAGTGACATTGTTCCAACACATCGTAAGGACATTGGTGGGCGCGGAGCCCGGATCATTATCGCCGCCCGAAGTGGTGATCTGGCCTGCCGCCAGTAACGATCGTCGGCTTGTAGCCGTGTGCTCGCGCTGTAGCAAGACCCTTCGCGCTGGCTTTACTGCCGACGCGCTGCGGGGCCACTACGATCACGTCTGCGATTTCCATCCCCGCTCGGTAAACCGCTAATTCTTGCTTGCCTCGGATTGTTCTTATCAGCGGGATCAAAGGAGACTCAGCGGTTACGTTCTGCAACAAATGGGGCGCGAGTATCGCAGTATCGTCGCAATACTGTCAGCGTTGTGGGACTTCAATAGGATCGGATTGCCCGAGTATAGGTCTTGCTCGATACAATGTTCGCCATGTCTGAACCAACTCCTGAGCAACTGAAAGCGCGAATCGCGGAACTCGAAGCTAAGCTCACATCACGCAAGTCCAGGAATCTGGAATTTCGTGTGAGTGAAAAAGGTGGAGTAAGCGTGTATGGTCTGGGCCGGTTTCCTGTCACGTTGTATTACGAGCAGTGGATGCGACTTTTGGGGTCTGTCGATGAACTACGCGCCTTCATCGAAGAGAACAAGTCGCGGCTCAAAACAAAAGATGCGGAATAAGGTCATGCCTGCTGTGGCTCGCGTATGGGCACCGGAGTAGTAGTATCTCTTTCGCGCCAGGCGATGATCTGCTCGCGCAGCGTATTCAGGCTGTTAGTGATGCGGTCTATCTCATCCGCTAGCAACGTGCGATGCTCGGTTCCCAAGGCAGGAAGCAGAGCGTGATGATCCTCTCTAAGATCGGCGAATTGCGCGGTGAGACTTCCGCTCGGCGCAACACCGCGCTCAGCAGCTCCAAGGTTCTATCTACACTCTGAGCAAACTTACGAGACGTGTCGATCTGTGCACTTTTCGCAGCACTGTGCAAATCTGCTGGACATTGACATCAGCGCTGCAAGTGCCACGTCCGCAGCTGGGAAATGTATTCTCTTTGATGTTTTAGGAAAGGGCATCGGGTTCAGCCGCCATTAAGCAGCTAGATCAATGCACGGCTTTAGCCGTTACGGTCTGACGATGCCGCCCAATATTTTCCTGTGAGGCTAGTTATCCTCGCGATCTGAGCTTCTAATCTCAGGGGCTAAACCCATGAACACCAGCACTCCTTTAATGGCACGGCTGAACCCGATGCCCCTGCCGAAGCGGTGTACTCTCCGATATTTTCAACAGGGTGGAACTCATTCCACTAAGATTAATCAGCCTCAGAAGTAGGCTGAGGCAGGGCGCTTTCCTCGTAGGCCTTATGGTGTTTGGGCGCAAAAAGAATCTCGACCATAAGGATGGCAGCGCCTATCACAATCGCGCTGTCGGCGATGTTGAAGTCAGGCCAGACGTATTGGCCGATGTAAAACTCCAGGAAATCGACTACGTGTCCGGAGAGCACACGATCCCATAGATTCCCAAGGGCTCCACCGAGGATGAGAGACAGCGCAAAAGCTGTGCTGTTCAGGCCCTGCGTATGTCGCCAGAGAAGGGCAGAAACTACGATAAGAGCGAGCAGCGAAAAGAAAATCAGAAATACGATACGCAGCTCGGAGGGGGAATCGGAAAACAAACCAAAAGCCGCGCCTCCGTTAGTAACGTGAGTGAGCTTGAACAGCCCGGGAATCACTGTGATGCTGTCGTGCAGCGGAATCGTGTTGGCAATGATCCATTTGCTGAGCCGGTCGAGGGCGAGCACGACTCCAGCAATCAGCAAAACGTACTTTCGTAGAGTCCCTGTAGGCATTCCTAAACTACTGCGCTCCCAAAACGTCTAACTGATAAGCTCCGAATCCCTTTATAAGATTGCCACAGGAGATAGTTCGTTACCACTGGTCGAGTCTTGTTCGTATCATGGCATCGACTCTAAATCGTGCCGATGAAGCGACCTAATGTTCTCTACCGAACGCTCTCCCTGTCTTCCATCTCGTGCAGGGCTGCGCTGCAGCGCTCGCACACCGTTGGATATTCGGCATCGCTCCCAACCTGGGTCGAGTAGTTCCAGCAGCGTTCGCATTTCGTTCCGTCCGCCGGCGACACTTCAATTTTGAGACCCGATCCATTTCCATTGCTGGGAAGCTGTTGCAGCTCTACTTGAGAGACGATGAACAGATATCGCAGGGTTGCGAAATATTTTTCGAGCAGACCATGCGTCTCGAGTGGAGCAGAGATCGCGACCTTGGCTTGCAGCCCGCTGCCGATAACTTTGTCTTTGCGCGCGGTCTCCAGAGCGCGAAACACTTCTTCACGAACCAGTAGAAGTCGTTGCCAATCGGCCCGTATACGATCAGTGTCTGAGGGCACGGATTGTCCCTGCCGGTCAGGCTGGCGCTCGGTATTTCCCAAGACCTCTTCGGCTGTGGGGAAGAGCGCGAGGTGCACGCTCTCAGGCTTCTCGCCCATAAATGGCATGAATTCCCACACCTCTTCGGCCGTGAAGCTCATGATCGGCGCGACCAGACGGACGAGCACTTGCCCGATGCGCCAGATCGCAGTCTGTCCGGAGCGTCGTGCGCATGATGTGCGCGGATACGTGTACAGACGGTCCTTGAGCACGTCGAAGTAAAAGTTGCTCAGCTCGCTGGTGCGGAAGGCGATGAGGCGCTGGTAGATGCGATGGAACTCGAACTGTTCGTACCAGCGAAGCACGTCCTTCACCAGGTCGGAGGTGAGGAGCAGCATGTACTGGTCGATGGATTCCGTTTCCTCGAACGGCACCTGATCTTGCGCGGGATTAAAGCCGTCAAGATTGCCGAGGATCCAGCGAAAAGCGTTGCGGATGTCGCGATAGTTATCGGCGACGCGCCTCATTAACTCATCAGAGGCGTGCATGTCTTCGCGGAAATCAACGGACGCAACCCATAACCTCACAATTTCGGCGCCGAGCTTCTCTGCGACCTCTACAGGATCTACTCCGTTGCCGAGTGACTTCGACATGGCGCGGCCTTGAGGGTCGAGCGTCCATCCGCAGGTCACGGCGAGGCGGTATGGCGCTCGATTACGTGTGCCTACAGAGCAGAGCAGGGAAGACTGAAACCATCCGCGATGCTGGTCTCCGCCCTCGATGTACATGTCGGCGACGGCATCTTTCATCACTACCGCCCAACTTGAACCCGACTCAAACCAGACGTCGATGATGTCGAACTCTTTGCGGAAGTTTTGCGCGCCGCAGTTCTGGCATTTCACATTGGCAGGAACGATGTCCTTTACATTGCGCGTGTACCACGCGTCCGCGCCTTGTGCTGCGAACAGCTTGACTACCGCTTCGTTTGCCTCTTTCGAGCGCAGAGGCTGATTGCACCCTTGGCAGAAGAAGATCGGAATGGGAACGCCCCACACGCGCTGGCGCGAAATGCACCAGTCGGGACGCATCGCCACCATGTTCGAGATGCGTTCCTCTCCCCAGGCCGGATCCCACTCGGTCTTGCGAATCTCTTCGCGCGCGCGCTCACGCAGGGTCGAGCCGTGCATCGGGCTCTCCATGCCGATAAACCACTGCTCGGTGGCACGGAAGATCACGGGATTGTGGCAACGCCAGCAGTGCGGGTACGAGTGCGTGATCTTTTCTTCGCCCATCAACACATGACGCGCTTTCAATAACTCGATAATCGGCTGGTTGGCTTCAAATACGGTCTTGCTGTTGTACTCGGGCAGGCCGTTGCGCAGGCGTCCCTCGGCATCGACATTGCAGGTTTGGTCGAGCCCGTATTTGACGCCGGTATAAAAATCGTCTGCACCGTGCGAGGGAGCGGTGTGAACCGCACCTGTGCCTTGCTCGAGCGTTACATAATCGGCGAGAACTCCCAGGATCTTGCGATCCAGAAATGGATGCTGGAAGGTTGTGCCTTCCAATTTGCGTCCCGGGAAGCGTGCTATGACACTACCGTTCTGCAGTCCAGTGTGCTCCCGCGTCGCTTCGAGGAGCCCTTCAGCGATGATGTAAACGTTTCCTGCGTCTTCTAGCGCAACGTAGTCGTAAGCAGGATGGAAAGCTACCGCCATCGACGCAGGAAGCGTCCACGGAGTCGTCGTCCAGATGATGGTGTTGACGCATTTGCCGGCGAGCGCAGGATCGATCGCCTCCGGCTTACTCGTGAGCGCGTACTTCACCCATACGCTGGGACTGGTGTGCTGTTCGTATTCGACTTCGGCTTCGGCGAGTGCGGTGCGATCGACGATGCACCAATAGACGGGACGAAGTCCCTTGTAGACGAATCCGTTTTCCCAGAAGTCAAAGAAGACGCGCGCGATCACCGACTCGTATTGAGGTGACATCGTCGAGTACGGATGCTCGAAATCGCCGAAGACGCCGATGCGCTGAAACTGTTCGCTCTGCAGATTGAGATATTTTTCTGCGTACTCGCGACATGCACGACGCACCGCCGTCGGAGCCATCTCCAGCTTTTTGCGGCCAAGTTTTTCGTCGACTTTGATTTCGATGGGAAGGCCGTGACAATCCCATCCCGGGATGTATGGCGCGTCAAAGCCGGCCATTGTCTTCGATTTCACGACGAAATCTTTCAGCGACTTATTTAGGGCATGACCGAGGTGGATCTCGCCGTTGGCATACGGGGGACCATCGTGCAGATGATATTTAGGCGCACCTTTTCGCGCTTCTCGAATACGCTGATATATGCCGATTTTCTTCCAGAATTCGAGCCTTTTTGGCTCGTTTTGAGGCAGATTCGCCTTCATGGCGAAGCTGGTTTTCGGCAGATTCAGCGTGTCTTTCAATTCAGAGGGCATGCCCGGTCGTTATCTACTCCTCACACTAAAAAGGCGGGAAACTTCATTATAGGGGATGGGTTTCCACACATAACCATATCTGTGGTTCTGTCGTCGTTTGCTCGCATCTAACAAGCGATGCTGAGGTGGTGTCGGCAAAGGGCTATTTCGCTGATGCCAAATTGTGGGAAGAGTTGCTCGGTTTTTTTGAGCTTTTCGGAAACTTTTCGATGATTTTTTAGTCTGACATCTTGACAAACTCGCAATGCTCAGAGTTGCTGCGCGAGCAACATAAGGACTGAAGAATTCATCGGAAGAAGGTAAGCAGCCACTCCCAACGCGACGAGCGGAATCGGCTGAATGGGTCCAGAAAAAGTTTTTATGGCAAACCAGGTTTTGATCGCCCCCACTGAAAGTTCTCCGGTCCGGAGGCGGGTACCAGCAAGTGTACCCAACTTTGGTTTGAAGGCGGAGGGGTCGCTCTTTCAATCTCTGAAAGAGAATCTTCGCGACGTTTTCTTTCCAGAAAAATTACCACCGCTCAAGCTGACATCCCGTCCAGTTCCAGTTCGCAGCATCTGGGGTGCCTATGACAATCGGAAAGTCGCGCGCACATCTTCGGTGGTTGTGCATGCTGGAATTATCGCAGCTCTGCTTGCTGCCTCTATCTTGGGGCACAAGGTTTACCAGGAGGCGAAGAAAGAGACTGTTATTGTTATCGCTCCGGACATCTCCGAGTACATGCCGATGACACCTAAGCAGATGCCGACACTGCAAGGCGGCGGCGGGGGTGGCGATCGCGACAAAGTCATCGCTCCCAAGGGACGCATACCCAAGCCGGCGATGGAGCAGATCACGCCTCCAGAGGTCGTCATTCGTAACGAACATCCCAAGCTCACGGCCGAGCCAACTGTAGTGATGCCTCCACAGGTGAAACTGGCGAATAATAATCTGCCGAACTTTGGCGATCCGAAGTCCCCGGTAATCGCTGGACCTCCATCGAACGGCGTTGGGGCCGGATCTGGTATTGGCTCTGGAAGCGGTGGCGGAATCGGCTCTGGAGCCGGAGGTGGCGTTGGACCTGGTTCTGGCGGCGGATACGGCGGCGGAGTCTTCCGTCCCGGCATTGGTGGTGTAACTGCTCCTCGCGCGATCTATAAGCCGGATCCGGAGTACTCGGAAGAAGCTCGCAAGGCGAAGTATCAGGGCAAAGTAGTTCTGGGGCTCATCGTTGATGCCAGTGGACGTCCGCGAGGACTCAAAGTCGAGCATGGACTGGGCATGGGACTTGATGAAAAGGCGCTAGAAGCGGTCCGCACGTGGAAGTTTGAGCCAGCTGAGAAAGACGGCAAGCCGGTGGCGGTAGCCATCAGCGTGGAAGTGGAGTTTAGACTCTTCTGAAGTAAGTACTTATCAGAAGAATTTAACGGCATGAGCGAACCTGCTCGTGCCGTTTTGCTTTTGTGCGACATCATCACCAGCGGTATTCATAGGGCGTGCATAGACGAGAAGGCAAGAACAGCGAAAATAACAGCGGAGAGTTTGGATGCGGTCAGAGATCGTTGAATTCTGACTCTTTTCCTTGACGAATCGGTGCCACCGACGCTGGACGCATCTGCTGCGCTTATAATTCACTTTCCGAATCTTCTAATGTGCGCGTTATCTGTTCAATCGACGCGAATCATCATTAACGGCGATCGGCTCCATCAAGAGCTGGCAACGTTAGCGACGCTTTCGGACGCTGCACCTCCTGCAGTGACTCGAATCGTTTTTTCTGAGGCGGACCTTCGGGCTCGCGATTATGTAAAAGGCCTTTGCGCCGCCACCGGACTCGCAATCCGCGAAGACGCCGTTGGCAATACCTTTGCCCGCTGGCATGGAGACCGACTCAGCGAGGCTGCAGTCGGAACAGGCTCTCACATCGATGCCATACCCAATGCTGGGCGATTTGATGGCACTGTCGGCGTACTCGGCGGACTCGAGGCGATTCGCGCTCTCAAGCAGGCTGGGTTCTCGCCAAAGCGTCCCATCGAGCTGCTCATTTTCACCTCCGAGGAGCCGACGCGATTCGGCGTCGGCTGTCTTGGCAGCAGACTTCTTTCAGGCAACCGCGATGCTTCGGTTGACGAGAAGCTGAAGGACAAAGGCGGCCAGACACTATGTGACACTCGCAAGGCAGCAGGATTCAGCGGAGATTTGCAGCACGTGCAACTTCAGCGTGGGTACTACAGCAGCTTTGTCGAACTGCACATTGAGCAAGCCCCTCTGCTGGAACAGGAGCAACTGGATATTGGCGTAGTCACGGCAATTGCCGCTCCGGCAAGTTTGCGCATCCTGATAGAAGGGCAGGGAGGCCATGCCGGTGGAGTTCTGATGCCTGACCGCCACGACGCTTTGTGCGCGGCTTCAGAGATCATTCTCGCGATCGAGTCTTCCGTGAAGTCAACTGGTTCGCGGGACACCGTCGGCACCACCGGTGTGTGCGATGTCTTCCCCTCGGCGGTGAACAGTATCCCGAGCCACGTGCGGCTGGAAGTAGATCTTCGGGATATCGATGAACAGCGTCGCGAAACTGTCTTCCGACTCATTCGTCAAGAATGCGACGAAGTTGCAGCCAGTCGATCTGTAGACGTTCAAATCGAGATTGTGAATGCAGATGCTCCGGGCCAATGCGCGCCTGATGTGGTGGAGGGAATCGAGGGTGCATGCAGAAGCAATCAGCTTCGATTCAGGAAAATGGTAAGTCGCGCCTATCACGACTCGCTATTCATGTCGCGAATCGCTCCAACCGGAATGATCTTCATTCCATGCCGGGAGGGCATCAGCCACCGGCCTGATGAGTACGCCTCGCCTGAGGCGATCAGCAATGGAACGCGCGTTCTGGCGCACGTCCTTGCCGAGCTCGCTTCACGATAAAGCTGTCACAACCAAATATCACTGCACGCCAATGGCGTGGTAGAGCTCCGCG
Source organism: Acidobacteriota bacterium (assembly GCA_003225175.1). Lineage (NCBI taxonomy): Bacteria > Pseudomonadati > Acidobacteriota > Acidobacteriota bacterium. The sequence goes on along the minus strand of QIBA01000033.1, from coordinate 32,741 downwards.
GGACGGAGCAGCTTGCCATTTTTCATCACGAGGTCGATTCTGCGAATGTCGCTGATTTGAGTTGTCGGATCGCCATTGACCAAGATCATGTCGGCGTACTTGCCCGTCGTCACCGAGCCGAAGTCCTTATCCATGTGCATCACGCGCGCACCCTCGAGAGTCGCCATACGGAGCACCTCGGACGCCGAGATTCCCGCATGCGTGTAGATTTCAAGTTCGCGATGCAGTGCATATCCGTTGCCGGCGTCAGTACCCGAAACCAGCTGAACGCCGCTGTCATAGAGCTTCTTCAACATCGCTTCCATCTTTGCGTAAGAGGCGCGGTACTGTTTGTCGGTGGCATCATCGGGAACCGGCAGTGAACCGCCTCCAGCTTTGATACCCCGCTGCGCCTGCACTGGTAAACGATCGAAGATGGGCTGATCTATTCTGGCAACTTGGCCCTGGCGGTCGGTGTAGGTGCTTTCCCAGACTCCCATTGTTGCGTCGATTACGATATGGCGTTCTTTCAGCAGCGCGATGAAGTTGTTCACCTGCGGACTGTTCAAATCGAGATCAGCGCCTCGCTTGCCGGGCGCGATAAATCGTTCGGGAGTGCGCGTCTCCTTTATGTCGGGCATGAAGTTCAGGAAGACGAAGTTCATGTGCTGAATCTCGTCAGCGCCATCGCGGATGAACTGCTCGGCAACCATCCCTGCGGGAACATGCCCGCTGACGCGCAGGCCGCGCTTGTGCGCCTCGTTGACGATGATCGGCACGAGCTCGGGCTTCACTGAGCTGTAGATCTTGATCTGCACATAGCCAAGATCGGCGTAGCGATCGACACGCGCCAGAGCCTCCTGCGGAGTTGCTGCGAGCACTTTAATAGGACCTTCAAACGCACCTGGTCCGTCGATGAAGCCCGCACGCACGACACGCGGCCCGATCTGCGTGCCGTCTTCGATGTGCTGCCGCAATGTGGTGAGATCCTCGATGCTGTTGCCCATGTCACGAACGGTGGTCACTCCTGCAGCCACATCCATAAAGGCATTCAACGGGAAGAGCTGGGCGTGCAGGTCCCAGAGTCCCGGCAGCAGCGTTTTGCCTGAACCGTCGATGACTTCAGCGTTCGCCGGCGCAGTTTGACCAGTTTCGGGAGCAATCGAAACGATGCGATCGCCATGCACTGCTACGCGTTGCCTAGGAAGGATCTTCGCCTTCTCCGAGTCGAAAAGATTCACATTCTTTATTACTACATCGCCCGTCGGGGCGTGAGTCAGTGCTCGGGCTAGTTCGGCAGCGCGAGCATTCTCCACTTGCTGTTGGGCTTTGTGCAGAGTCGGAACAACCGACTCAAATCCCTGACGCGCTGTGCTGCTCCAACCATAGGTAGTCGCAAAGAATTGCTGGTCTTCATCGAGCCAGAGGTATGCAGGCTCATAGCCCAGTCCCGAAACTTCGTAGAGTGTTGCTGTGAGCTTCGCGCCGTTCGCTTCGATGGGTACTGACTTCACGTTGCGGACCGCGACTTGTCCTGATGGCAACAGATCAATTTCGCCGCCATTCTTCAGGGCAGCTCGGGTTAGCAGCGCCAACGACTCGGGGCCGCCGTCGAGGTCGACGTAAGCCTTGCCAGAAGCGTTGGATAGGTGCGTGTCCTCAGCCTGGTTCTTCCATGAAGCGTTTGTGCCGTCGAGCGAGAAATGCTCCTCGACGGGATTCTTCATGTAGTCAACGCCTTTAGAGTCTTCGGCGATTACGAGACCCTTCACGTCGAGTTTGTAGTTTGTGTAGATCTTGGGGCCCCGTCCGCGATCGTTGAACTGGAAGAACTCGTGGATGATCCCATCGGAGGTGGTCCAGACCGCATCCTGGCCAGAGGGTGTCTTATCGCTCAGAACAGTGCGAACGCGCGCGTCTTTGGGAATGTCGCTGGGAAATTCGGGAGTTGGCGACGCTTTCTGTTGCGGCTTCGCGAGGACAGCGAGCGTCAGAACGAAAATGATGGTCAGGAGACGAGGATTCATGGCAGGGAAGCTTAACAGAGCGGGCAAAAGTACCCTCAGTTGTGAGCTGACAACCACTGGCAGGTTGGGAATTGAAACGGAGCGCCGGACGCGCACGCCCGGCTCTCCGTTGTGAGCTAAAGGAGTCCTCGACTAATGAGCGCGGCTTTGGGCGACAGCGTGATCGGAAGCGCGTCCTGCTTTTTCGCAGCACTCGCCGGCGGGAATAGGACTGCCATGAGGACAGCTAGTCGGATGTCCGAGAAATGAACAGATTTTTTCCGTCACTTCCGGCGAGAGGATGTGCTCGAACTTGCACGCCTGTTGCTCGATCTCGTCTTCGTTCTGCACTTTCAAAGTTTGCGTGAATAGCCGTTCTGCCAGGCGATGACGGCGAATCACATCTGCAGCGCGCTGCTCGCCTGCGGGAGTGAAATCGACAATGAACTCGCCGTGCTGGTGCGAATACGTGGCTGGATGGATGGCCTCGTGGCAGCGGTTGAGTACATCCTTGTGCGTGTGGTCGGCAGCTCCATGAGCCCGCTTCTTTACTAGTCCAAGCTGTTCCATGCGATCCACAGCGAGGGAGACTGGCAGTGCTCCATCGACCTCCATGCGCCCAACTTCCGCGAGCTCACCATTCTCATGCAGCGTCCAGATCTCTTCGAGCACTTCGTCGATCTGCATCTCGTCCGACATCGTGAAGGTTTGCTGATGCGCGATTTGTCCGTGATGCAGTTCGACGGAACGATCGGCGAGTCGTGCCACGACAGGATCGTGCGTCACCATCACAATCGTTCGTCCTTGTTGATGGAGATCTCGCAACTGCTTGAGAACGATTTCCTCGTTCTTGGCATCGAGGTTTCCGGTCGGCTCATCGGCCAGAATGATGCTGGGATCGTTGATCAACGCGCGGGCAATGCAGACTCTCTGCTGCTCGCCGCCGGAGAGCTGTGCTGGTAAATGATGCGCGCGCTCTTTAAGTCCAACACGGTCGAGAGCTTCCAGTGCCTCTTTCTTGTCAGTCATCGAGTGGAAGTACTGCGCCAGCATCACGTTTTCCAGCGCAGTGAGGTAGGGAATGAGATGGAACTGCTGAAAGACAAATCCGATCTTCTCTGCGCGAAAGCGATTCAGTTCTGAGCCGGAGAATTCGCCGAGATCCCTGCCATCGATGAAGATGTCTCCCGAAGTGGGACGATCGAGACATCCGATCAGGTTTACCAGAGAAGACTTACCGGAACCCGAGGGCCCCATAATCGCAAGCCATTCACCCTTACGCACGGAAAGTGAGACACCGTCGAGCGCGCGTATTTCGCCCGCCTGCCCGCGCTGGCTCGCCGGATACAGCTTCCGTACGTTGATGATCTCGATGGACATTACTCTCCCTTAAGGATGCCTGCTGGTTCGATTCGTTGCAAGCGCGCCAGCGGAACGATTGCCGCCAGCAACGCCAGAATAATGTCTGTAGAGATTACGAGAGGCAGCACGCTTAGCCGTGGTGTCACGACTGCATGGAAGTTAATCTCAGAGATCAATGCGGCGAGCACAGATCCGAGAGGATACCCCACCAGCGCAGCGCACAGCGCGACGGTCAACGCCTCTCCCGCAAACAGAGCGTTGACCGTGCTCTGAGAGGATCCGATAGCTTTCATTACGGCGAAGTCGCGACGTCGCTCAAGAACCGAAGAGGTCAGGGTCGAAAAGACGCACAGAGCGACCGTTAGCGCAATCAGCAGAGTGGAAGCGAGCATGATAGAACGCATGCGGCTCACTACGGCACCCTGTGCCTGAAGCAACTGCCGCACCGGTCGAACCTGCATGTCGGGGAACACCACTTGGAGTTGCGAGATCGCGGTGGTTATTTGATCGCGCGACCCGGGGAGCGAGATCTCGAGGATCGACGGCCCGATTCCGGTCCAGTGCTCGAATATCTTGAGAGAAATAAGAACGCGATCTTCGTCGTCCGATCCGGTCTTTAACGTGCCATAGTATTGGAGGTGAAGAGAGCGTCCCGCGAATGCTAAATCAAAACCGCCGTGATCTACCTGGAGATGCGACTCCGCTCGCACTCCGGTCAAAGCCTGATCGTCGCCGCTGGGCCATTTCGAAACGGACCACCACGAATTGAGTAGCCGGACCTGATCCATCTCCGTTCCAGCGACGACGATTGGTTCGTCGCGATTCGTGTGCGTGACCGCGAAGGCAAATGGAACCACCAGCGCCTCGGATCCGAGAATGGAGCGAGCGCGTGCTACGGCATCGCTGGGCAGATTCTTTCCATCAGGCGCAGCAAGTGTGATGTTTGCGCCGTAGGAGCGGAAATCCCTGTTCAATTTGTCTTCCAGACCCTGGTAGAGACTGAGCATAGCCGTAATCATCGTGGCGGCAACGCTCAATGCGATAAAGGCGATCAGCGGACGGTTACCGCGGCCCAGCAGTCCGCGCTTTAGTACATGAAAAAACATCGATGCGCGCACGCTCATGCGTCACCCCGCAGGACAAGCACGGGATCGAGCTTGAGCGCACGGCGAATCGCCGCCGCGCTGCCTGCAATTGTGACAAGCAGAGCAAGAAAGATCACCATCGGGAGCAGGACTGGAGTAATGGCAACGCCGGAATGGAACACTGCCTGGCCGATGCGCTGGGCGATCGCATCGCCCAGCAAGAATCCAAGAATTCCCGCGCCTAGCGCAAGTAGCGTTGCCTCGCAAACAAATAGGGACGCAATCGTCGAAGCCGTTGCCCCTAATGACTTCATCAGGCCGACCTCCTGACGTCGCTCCAGAATCGTAGTCGCCATCGCAGCAGAAACGGCTAAAGCGGCGGCGATCAGCGATGCCACTGCAATCAGCAACATCATTCCTGAAATGTGCGAAAGGATCGTGCCTTCGTTCTGCGCGGCTTGACGAATCTGCTGGGCGCGCGCTCCGGGAAAAATTTCGCGCAACTGGAGCGCAATAGAATTAGCATAAGGCGAGCAATACCATCGGTCGCGGTCGGCGGCCGTCATGCGCTCGGGATCGCGGCGGGCAAACGCGTCTTCCGGCTTGGTCAGCGCGCTCACATAAATCTTGTCAACCGCATCCGGCGCATGGAGTAATTGCTGTACCAGAGCGAGTGGAGCAACGATGGCGTTATCTTCGGCGCCTCCAGTTGTCAGAATGCCGCGGATTCGCGCACTCGACCCAAGCAGATCGATCGAGTCTCCCACCTGGTTCCCAATTCGAGACGCTAATTGCGATCCGATCAGCAAATCACTACTGCCGTCCGTTGGCCAGCTCCCTTGCACCTTCCACCATGGATACATCTTTTCCACTCCAGTTGAGAACTCTTCTGTTCCAAAACGGAGCTGCTTGTCGAAGTACGTGCCAATTACACGGATTGTCCCCGATCGAGTCGGCAACTGCGTCTCGAGAAAGGGAGCAAATGCCAGGATGTTATGGCCCCAGAAGATTCCTCTAATGTTGGACAGGGAAGATTCTTTGAGGTGAGTTCCACCGGATGCGGGTTTCAATTCCTGGTCGCCAATGCGCACAGAGAGTGCTGCATCGGCTGGATAAACCACAAGGTTTGCCCCATATCTGCGTAGCTCGCGATTGATCTTATCGCCGACATCCACGCCAACAGCGATCATGGCCGTCGCCACGGCGACTCCCAACGTGACAGCTATTCCGGCTAAGAGTTTGCGCCGCTGTTGTCGGCGGAAAGATTGGTAGAGGAGGCGGAGAAACACGATGTCCTACTTCGCCGAACTCGGAGCTTCGCGGGAGAGATCCGCCTGGCTAATCGTGATCTGCTCACCATTGGTTGACGATGTGAGCGGAATAGGATTGCAACCGCCGGACTGGCCCACCGACTGAGCATTGATCGGCGCAGAGCAGTTCTTGCAAATGATCTGATTGCCGCTCTTGTAAAAGCCTACCGGACCACAGATCTGACAGGCATCCAGCACGGTGACGACTTTGCCGTCGGGCTTCTTAAAAATCACAAAGAATACTTTCTTACTCTCCAAATTCGCGGAATAGCGATGCAGCTCACCATCAGAGACTTCGCTCATCGGGATCGAGACCTGGCCGCCGACAAACGCCACTTCGCGAGCAGGGGTCACCGAAGTAGTGCTCTTGGCGTAGATGAATTCAGCCGTCACGAGAACAATGAAGATGAATGACGAGCTATAGACAGCAGTCGACCAGAGCCGTTCCTTTCGTGCCGACCACAATGCCTTTCGCTGGAATGCCCGAGAATCTGTCGCGCCTGATCCCGGGAGAAGTGGTCCACTGCCTTGTCGCCTGCGCTGGTCAAAGAGGATCATCAGCGCTGCCAACGCGAGAATCGTCACGAAGAAGAACAGATCGTTGCGAACAATAGGGCCGATCAGGGCCATTTCTTCACGGCTCGAAGGAAGCACGCCATTTTCGGAAAGCTCGTGCAATCCGGAAACAAGAAGCTGAGCCGCAACGAAGATCAAAATGACCGTTGTTACACGAAAGAAACGACGCAGATCGATGCGTATGCTGCCTTTTACGAACATCACACCAAAGACGATTGCCAGCAGCACGCCGATTATCGTTCCCATGAAGCTCAGGAGTTGGGTAGAGTTGAACTCGACGGCTGCCAGAATCAAGACTGTTTCCACACCCTCGCGCAACACCATTAGGAAGATGAACAGAAACAGCCCGAATGTCCGTCCTCCGCTCGCCAAACCTCCGACTTTGCCTTCGATTTCGCCTTTGAGCCGCTTAGCCGCCCGGCTCATGAACCAGATCATGCTTATGACGAAGAACGCCGCTACCAGCATGACCCAGCCCTCAAAGATGTCCTGATTAAACTGGGTCCGGGACAACAATACGGCGACGCCAATACTGCAGATGAAAGCTGCTCCTAAGGCGGCATACACGACGCGGCGCAACTCAGGACGCTGCATTTTTGAGAGATAAGCCAGCGTGATTCCGACAATCAGAGCTGCTTCGACGCCTTCACGCAGGGTGACAATAACGGCTTGCAACATCGGTTAGGTATTGAAAATGAATTTCAATTTCAATTAGCATTGTAACAGTTAGCAGGGATTAGCTTCCAGGGTTTGCCACCGGAGCGAAGTGTGCCTTCAGCGGGCAAGTATCACCCGTTGGTTTCGAGCTACTCAGGTTACATCCTCATGTGTAACTCAGCGCGTCTAATCCAGTTCATCGCCCAGACCGTCCAACGTCTTCATCACAAAGATTGCCGGAGAAATTGTTCTTGCTGAAGTTGCGCGTGGCCCGTACCGTCGCGGAAATCGAGACGCTCAGACCGATGTGGGACTCGCTCATGAGTCCGAATTTGAGTTTGTTTCAAAGTTATCGATGGAGTTTTCTTGCGGCAAAAATCTTTGGCGAACGTGAAGAGCCTCACTTCATCGTTGCGGAGGATGACAACGGTGCGGCGATTCTCCCTTTGGTCATCCAGAAGGGCTCCCGCCTCCTGAGTTTTGCAGGGGAAGCTCTCTTTGATTATCGTGACTATCTGGCAATCGGTGATCCCGCATCGCTCTGGGCAGCGTGGCAGAAAGTAGCATCCATTGGTCTGCCATTGTCGATCACTGCGATCTGCCGTCCAGAAATGCCCGGTTGGGAGAATCTCCCAAAGAGCTTCTTCAGCAGGGCACCGCGTTTGCATAGATCGCAGATCACATCGGAACAACTCGTTCGATATCACCCGCGGGCGTTCAGTCGTCTGCGCAAGTTGGAGCGTATGGGTCTGCGCATCAGTCAGTACTCGGGTAACTCCCGGATCGTGTCAGGTATTTACCGAACTCGCACGGCCCAATCGAGCTCTGACGAACTCTTCCATGATCCGCTGCGTGCCGACTTCATGGTGGCGATCTGTAGTGAGGAAGGAGCGCGTTGCGAAGTGTTCGCCCTGGAGCATGGCAGCACTCTTGCTGCCGCCCTCGTCACCTTTCGCGATGGTGACTGGCGCCGTTTCTACACAACTTTTTACGATCGGCGATGGGCGCGCTTCTCGCCAGGAGTAACCTTGTTGTTTGAAGTCGTGCGACGTTCACTCGACCAGCATATTAACGGCGACCTGATGACTGGCGAGCAGCCATACAAGATGCGCGTGGCGCAGAGTGCGCAAGAGCTGTTCAAAGTGTCGGCCAGTGCAACGGAACTGCGGGAACTATTTCCAACCGCTGTTACTGCGGACTTCGCTGCCTGACTGACTATCCGGCCAAAGCTCGATTGCCGACAAATCGAGAAGGCGAGAATGGAAGCAGGTCGATCCGGCTCTGGCGTCCCTGAATCAACTCAGAGATAACGGCGGCAGTAATTGGGGCCAGGAGAATCCCATTTCGGAAATGCCCGGTCGCTACATATGTGCCGGGCAAAGATCCGGGGCCAATAATAGGAAGCCCGTCAGGAGAGCCCGGCCGCAGTCCCGCCCAGGCTTCAATCATCTTTGCCTCTCCCAGCGATGGTACGAGATTTGACGCTGCCTGATGCAGTTGTTGGATGACGTCCGGCTCTACCGTTTTGTCGAATCCTGCTTGCTGGACACTCGCACCAATCAGGATTCGGCCAGTCCTTCTGGGAAGCAAATAAACTTCGCGGGAGCGCACAACATGGCGCAAATTGCTGTCGGCCGGAATCACAGTCAACATTTGTCCCTTGACCGGATGCGAAGGAACGGCAACCCCCTTGATGTCAGCTGCCCAGGCGCCTGCGCAATTTACGAACGTCGCAGCAGCATAAGGACCAGCACTGGTTCTTACTTCCAAGTCGCATGTTGCCGCAACGCTCACCCGTTCCACCAAGGCTTCATGATGAACCACTACGCCCATCCTCTTTGCCGCCACCAGCGCTGCCTGCAGCAGAAGCAGAGGATTGACGGTCTGCTCTTGCAGGAAACAGACTCGCGGGAGATCGGCCAATCCAGGCTCAAGACTCTGCAGCTCGGTAGTGGAGAGCGGGTGAGATGACAAATCCTCGTCACTCCGGCCGATATATAGCGTGCCACGGTTCTCAAGTTCGACCTTTATTCCTGAGCGGAGTTCCAGTTCCTCGACGAATGCGGGATATATTGACGCACTGAGCCGCGTCAGGGGTTTCAATTTGGGATCGGTTTCCGGATCGTCGACGACGAGCATTCCAGCCGCTGCGCTGGAGGCCTCGCGACCCGGTTCACCACGGTCCAGAACCGCGACTGTCGCGCCTGCGCGTCGAAGTTCTATAGCAACAGATAGGCCGATGATTCCGGCGCCGGCGATGACAACATCACAGGTATGCACAAGACGATTCTAGCTGCTCTTACTGCTGAGGAATGGCTACGAGTGGTGGCGCGTCCTGGGAGTCGTTTGTGCGCGCTCACTGGCTTTTGAGGTATTAATCAGCTTCGAGAAAACTACGAGCCGTTTCGGAGCTGGGCCGATGTAATAAATGGGATAGCAGGTAATCAAGGTGAGGCGCGCATCGGACGTCTTCTTCAGCACCGACACGTCATTCGGCATCACGATTTTCTTGCCGGTTACCTGGAACGTGTAAGTATGCCCATCTCGCCGCACCTGAATTTGATCACCGTCCTTGAGCTCATAGATGTGACGAAAGAAAGTGTCGCGGTGAGCGGAGATCACAGAATTGCCGGCTTCCCCAGGAGACGGAGTGCCTTTGAGATGGCCCGGACCTAGCCGCAGGGCTTTGTGATTGGTTCCCTCGACCACGATGACATCGAGATCGATTTTGGGAATCGAGACACGCGTCAATCCATCGTGCCTGGAAACGGGGCACAGGGCACCTGCAAGGGAAGAGCTCTGTTGCTCCAGCCATTGCCGGTGTAGTGCCTGCTGCTCCCGGTACATGGCCGCATACTCGGATCCTACGTATCCAAGCAGAACGGCACCCAGCACAATCAATGCACCAGACACTCTCTGCTTAATAGCCCCTTCGCGCGTGCGTCGTAGAAGCTTGTGCCATTCAACATGCAGCTGAGAGTTGCCGGCCCCTTTTTGGTTCATACTTTCCATAGCAGCTAGCGAATGAGCCAACCCCGTAGGTTGGATGCCCGGATTTAAACGTGGGAAAGCTCTACTTGTGAGCTGGACGAGTGCGCAGCGCTGAAATGAGGCCGCCCAAAAAGATTCCGAAACCGATTACTGAGAGCAGCGGCAGAGAGCTGCTCCCTGCGGGTAGGTCGAGAGATTCATTTGATTGTGAGTTGGCGCGACCTTGAGCAATAGCACTGGAGGCGAGCTTTCGCTGTGACTCGATGGAAGTAAAATTCCCCCCGGAAGTTTGGACTGGCCCGCATACGGTAACCGGCCTTCCTTGAGACGCAGTCAGAGACCAGGCACGATAATGCGCCGCAAATGGCGCAGCAATGGCGAGTAACAAAAAAAGTATGAAGGCACGAGCATTCTTCATGGCGCGGTGAAAATACTTAATTACTTAGTTACTACAAATGAGAATCGCGATTCCATTTTTTGTCAGGCAAATTCCGAACGCGTCGTGCGACTCGGAAAAAGCATCTGAGCCGGACAAAGCTCCCGGAATCAGCTAGTTACTGCTTGAGTACTATGATTGCTCCAGCCGAGTACCACACTCGACCGTACAGTCCCTATGCAATTTCATAGCCCAAGTTGCGTACGAACTGAATTTGCCCCCAAAGAAGCAGCTCTGAACCAGAAAAAATGTAGGCCGACGTACCAGAATCTTATTTCATGACTCTCGTTGGAAGCGTTGTTTCCTGAGCTGCCGCTATCTGCGTGGCATCGATCACGAGGGGTGCGTGATCGTAAAAGTTAACCGTTGCCTGAAGCGACTTCCGTTTATCCCAATCTTCGCGTGCTAGCGGAAAGCTGAAGACGACTACTCCCTGCTGATCGGCCTGTGCGTCAATCCTAGATTCCGACTGCAGAGGCTTTGCGTCGGGGATAGCCAGCTGAGGATAGGCCTGAACAATGCGCTCATAATCCGATGCCGGAGCGGCGCTGTCGTTAAACTCTCCTTTTTCGGCTACGAGCTTGCCCTCAATGTTTTTGATGTACATCGGCTTTCCGATGGCGTTCTTCACATCGATTGCAATGTTGACCAGGACTGAGTCTCGTTTCTCGACATTTTGATCCAAGGTGCCTTCCTGTCCCGGAGCAATCGAACCTTTAGATTCAATGTGCAGAGGTAGGGCAACTACTCGAATTGCCGAACCGGTTGAAGTTGGTGGATTTCTCGAAGAGAGGAGATACACGCCTACAATAATGGCCAGCACAACTGCGGCGATGACCACTGGGACAATCGGGGGAAGACTCCAGCGTGCACTGTCCAGTTCTTCGCTCATGGGCACGTGGCCGGCGTCGAACCGTGTCGCCTCCGCCTTCTTCATTTTCGGACTAGTTGGGCTCGCCATGCTTCCTCCTTCGAGCAACTCTCATCCTAAGATGCCGATTTTGGCTTTCATGCGACGGCTGTACGCGAATGCCGTGTCATGGCTTCGGCAAACTGCCTGACAGGGAGTGTGTTTAGCACATCCTCGCTGGTAAGCCACGCGCGACGGGCCTGTATGATCCCAAATCGCATCTTCTCGAGATGCAACGTGTGGTGCGAATCAGTGTTGATGACGATCTTCACGCCGCGTCCTTTCGCCATCTTCAGGTGACGATCAGATAAATCCAGACGATCGGGATATGCATTGAGTTCCATCGCTACATTGTGAGTCGCGGCAGCTCTTAAGATCGCGTCAAAATCGAAATCGTAACCCTCGCGTCGCAACAGAATACGCCCAGTGGGATGGCCGAGGATAGAAATGTGCCCGCTGGTAATCGCGCGTAACAAGCGATCTGTCATCTGCTGTGGTTCCTGCTGGAAATGCGAATGGATACTCGCAATCACGAGATCCATTTCGCCAAGCACATCACCGGAGAGATCGAGTTGCCCGTCAGCCAGAATGTCTACTTCAATTCCAGCGAATATCTTGATACCGTCGCTGTGTTTATTGGCCTCGCGAATTTTGCGGATATGCTCCACCGCCCGCTTGTCGTCGAGTCCGTTGGCAAACGCCAGATTCTTCGAGTGGTCAGTGATGGCCATGTACTCGTAGCCGCGCTCGCGGGCCGCACCGGCCATCTCTTCGATCGTGCAGCGGCCGTCGGTTTCGAGGGTGTGCATATGCACGTCGCCACGAATATCCGGGAGCTCAATCAGGTGCGGAAGCAGGTGCTTCTCAGCTGCCTCGATTTCACCTTGATTTTCGCGGAGCTCCGGAGGAATGTAATCGAGCTTCAACGCAGCATAGACTTCCTCTTCGGTTGCGCTAGCGACGTGAGTGCCGTCTGCAACTCGTGTAAGCGCGTACTCACTCAACGAATAGCCCATCTTTAATGCGCGCTGGCGGATTGACACATTGTGACTCTTCGATCCAGTGAAGTACTGCAGTGCTGCACCGAAGGACTCAGGCTTTAAGGTGCGAACGTCTACCTGCATTCCTCCACGCAACCGGAAGCTCACCTTGTTCCCACCCTTGGCAAGCACTTCGCTGATCCCGGGGAAGGTTAGGATTCGATCGAGCAACGGCTCCAGATGCTCATCGGCACAACATGGGCCCGTTATCAGAATGTCGAGATCTCCGACGGTCTCTCGTCCTCGACGCAGGGAACCAGCCGCGGTGATCTTCTCAATGCCGGGCATTTCCGCGAGAAACTCTTTGATCTTCTGTGCTGTGCGTTCAGCCGCGTCAAGAAGAAAGCGTCCGGAGATGCGGCGATACTCCTCGATGCCCCTGAGGATTCTCTGCTCATGCTTCTCTCCCATGCGCGGAAGTTCTCGGATTTTTCCTTCACGACCCAGCTTCTCTATACCGTCGACGTCACACACTTGGTATGCGTCCCAGATCAAAGCGATCGTCTTAGGGCCGAGTCCCTGGATTTTCAAAAGCTCCAACATGGAAGGTCGATATTTCTGGAGCAGCTCGGCGTGAAGAGGGAAATTGCCTTCTTTTAGAAGTTGCTGAATGTTTCCGGCCATACTCTTGCCTATGCCCGGGATCTCAAGCAGCTTCTTTGTGTCTGCAGCAATGTCGGCTACGCGCGTGGGTAGTCCTTCCACAGCTTCAGCCGCACGGCGATAGGAGCGAATGCGAAATGGATCATCGCCGCGAATCTCCATCAGGTCGGCGGTTTCATAGAACACAGCAGCGATGTTGCGATTTTCCATGGAGGTGCGTCGTAATTCTAAATTCCTTGGCCTTACGGCAAATAAAAAACCCAGCCATTTCGGCTGGGTTCTGGATAACTTTCGACCTCGCTAGTTCAGCTTGGTCACATTGTCGGCTTGGGGGCCCTTTTGACCCTGCACGATCTCAAATTCGACCTGATCGCCTTCCTGCAGGCTCTTATAGCCCTCGGACTTGACGGCGCTGTAGTGGACAAATACATCTGGTCCACTTTCCTGACCAATGAATCCAAAACCCTTAGCATTGTTAAACCACTTCACAGTGCCTTTAATTCGCGTCGCTTGCATACTTTTCCTATTTTTCCTTCTGGGGCCGAACAGCAGGTGCCGGGACCCGAACTTCCAGACCACCCTTGGGGACTGCACAAGGAGACTTACTTCACACGCCCGAAGTGAGCAGGGGAACGGCGCGAGGGGTAATTCTTGGGGTCCTAGTGAGGTTACTGGTTACTTAGAATTATCCAACAACGTAACAATGTTGTCAAAGCAGTAAACATGCTCGATGGCGCTTCGGAGTCATCCGAAAAAACTAAACGCCAGCTTGATTGATGGGTGCTAAAGCGCTGAATCCAACCAGAATAGTGATGCGAGCGTCTTGGCGTCTCGGATGGTTCCGTTTTGCGCCATCTTCAGTGCGGCCGGCAGCGGGAAGAACTTCGTTTGGATGCGCTCATCATCTTCCAGCTGAGCCTTTCCTTGGGTCAGATCGGTGGCCAGATAGATTTCCATCGTCTCGTCTAATATGCCTGGGCTGACGTAAAACTTCAGTGCTCGTTTCCAGTGTTTTGCGGTAAGTCCCGTCTCTTCCAGCAGCTCTCGTTTCGCTGCCGCTGCCGGCTTCTCTCCTGGATCGATATGGCCGGCCGGCAACTCCCATAGATAATCGTCCGCCGCATAACGATACTGACGTTCGAGGAGCACCCGCGGCTCGGATGCGGAATCGTCGACTGCCAACACAACCACCGACCCGTGATGGCGAATGATCTCTCGCAAGGCGACAACTCCCTCGGGTTCGCGAACTTTATCTGCGACTACCGTGTATACCTTGCCTCGATATCCAATTTTGCGAGACAGAATTTTGGCGTACTTCGGTTGAGGAAAATGGACTAGCTTGCTCTTTGCGTGCGTCCGACTGTTAGGCATGAAGCGATAGGTTAACATTCTGTCGCGAATCAACATCTCTCACCATCTCATGACAGCCGCCAAGCGCAACCGGTCCATCGATACGACGATCATCGGCGCCGGAACTCTGGCAACTGCCTTGGCTATAGCTTTCCGTCGCAGCGGGCACCGTGTTGCCGCGATTGTTTCTCGCGACAACGCGCAGTCCATCTCGCGTGCGCGCAAGCTCGCCAAGCGAGTCGGCGCGCATGTGATCACTCTCCGCGATGCGCAATTCGCCACCACAACAACTTGGATATGTGTGCCGGATGATGCCATCTCGGAAGTTGCCAGCCGGATCGCCGTGGGTCGCGACTGGAAGCGCAAGATCGCGATTCATTGCAGCGGCGCTCTCGGGTGCGATGCCCTGGCTCCGCTCAGGGAAGTGGGCGCAAGTGTCGCCTCGGCGCATCCGTTAATGACATTTGTGTACGGTTCCAATCCGGAATTGAACGGAGTGCCATTCGGGCTGGAAGGCGACCGCGACGGTCTGGTTGCGGCCAGCGCGATCATTCGCACTCTTGGAGGGAAGCCGTTTCGCGTTCCAACCGAGCTGAAGCCTGTTTATCACCTGTTCGGATTCTTTTCGTCTCCTGCCTTGGTGGCTTTAATAGCTGCCGCTCAGCAAGTTGGAAAACTCGCGGGTTTCGATGGACGTAAGTCGCGCCAATTGATGGGACCGATCGTTCGCCAGACGATCGAGAACTGCCTTCTCGGTACTCCCCAGGAAGCATTCAGCGGGCCTCTGCGCCGCGGAGACATTGCCACCTTGCGCAAACATCTCGACGTGCTGAAGGAGCAGCCCGAACTCCTGACGCTCTACAAATCGCTCACCAGCATTGCGGTGCAAGATCTGCCGGTTGCCTATGCCGACGCCCTGAAAAAACTGATCGGCTGAGCCCGGCCTATTTGGATCGCGGATGAGTGGGCGGTACCGAAACGGGATTGGGAAGCGGTTTACCTGTTGGTCCGACGCGTGGTGGTGTCTTTCCCACCAAACCATCTCCGCGACTTCGGAGCTCCTTCAGAATTGATTGCCGATCGCGCGAGTAATCTGCTGCAAGCCGCGTGAGCGCGAGTGTCACGATGTCGTGGTGATGTAGTTCTTCTGTTCCTGCCTGACGGCGTGCGTCCAGCCATAGACGATGCACGAGCATCACGTCTTCCGTCTTGAGGTCGGGAGTGTGCGGACCGATACGGAAACTCTGTACCTCTGGACCTGGCTTCACGACTTGAAACACAAACTGATGCTTTGGCGGAGGCGCAGCTTCCCACGCCTGGCCCATGCGGAATGCCTGCTCCTCGGCTGTCATTTTTGTGGAGAGTCCGGCTACAACACGCGCTGCCAGGAGAGAATTTGCGGTCTGGACGATAGCCGAGAAGACATCGCGCGCGGGCACGACCATCAACGAAATGTGTTTGCCGTAGCTCTCGGCGATGCTCACACATTTGGTGAACAGCGTCTGCTCGTGATCGCTGAAGATCTGTTCGGTAGAGAGATCAACCTCGCCGCTTCCTGGTCCTGTAAGCCGGGCAGCAAGGACTACAACGTCGTTCTCTGTCGTGTCGGTATTCTGTAAAACCCATCGCAGCTGCAATAGCGTGTTGTAGTCACGAACGGTGACAAGCGTGCAGTCCGGACGGATACCGACTGCTTCGCGCTCAATTCGTTCTTCGTGCAGGAGCTGGAAGTGTTCCTTCATCTCCTTTTCCGCATGCTTGAACTTGCGGGCATTCACGCGCTCGGAGATGGTGAAGATGGCAAAGAATGCAGCCGCGAACATTAGGCCGGTAATGGTCGCTATCTTCTTTGTGGCCAAGTTCACGAGCGCTGTCGTGAGCAGCACCATGAAGACAGAGAGCAAGCCAAGAGGAACCTCTCTACCCGCGATACTGATGTTCGGAGGTACCTTCCAACCGCGTTCACCTTTGTATTTGAAGCGCAACACGAGCATAGCTACGCTGTTGAAGGTGAAGCTCCAGATCACGCCGAATGCATACGCTTCACCGAGGACATTCACATCGCCGCGACTCAACAGAATCGTGATGATCTGCAGGCCTACGATCAGGTTCACGATGCGATAGCTGGTTCCATATCTTTTCTGCGGTTTCCGGAACCAGTCAGTAAGGACGCCGTCTTCAGAAACTCGATTCAACACGCCATTCGATCCGATGATTGAGGTGTTGATCGCGCCTGACAGAATCAGGAAGCCGACGACCACGACAAAGGTGCGGAACAAGAGCTTCAGGAAGAGCGGGCCGCTGAACCACATCACCAGTTCGGCGAGAAGATTGTTCTCATAGCTGGAGACTGGAACGTTCTGCGGAATAATCATCACTGCAAGCATGGTTCCGACGCCGGTGAACAAAAAGCTGTAGATGGCAACAATGATCGCTGCCCGCTTGAGGTTCTTCAGCTTCGGATGAGCGATTTCACGATTCACCTGGGCGAGCGTTTCTTCACCACTCATGGCAAGAACGGAATGTCCGAATGCCATGAGAATTCCGAACAATCCGAAGTTAGTGGCAAGGCTCGTGTGAGCCAGAAAGCCGAGGGAGGTTTCGTTGAAGTGAAGGTTAGCCGGCGTTGGCAGAGGTGGGATCGAGCCACCGATCTTCATCAAAGTGACTACCGCCCATCCGAGCAGAAGGACCACCATGACAGTGGTGATCTGCATAACGCGCAGAGCCTTGTCGCTTGACTCTTCGATGCCTTTGATGTTCTCCCACCAGTAATACAGCGTCACCGCAAGGCAGATCACGACGGCGGTTGCATTCACGTTCACTTGCGGTGTGCCGTGAAACATCGCGTGGAAGCCGGGACCAATCCAACCGTGAGCGTCAGCTTTACTAAAGAGCTCATTGATGAGGCCCGCGATGTATTGTCCGGCCGAAACGCCGGAGATCGGTCCCGTGAGAATGTAGTCAAACATCAGCGCTGAGACGCTCAGTTTTGCGAGCGTTCCACCCAGCGCTTCCTTCACAACGCGGTACACGCCGCCGCGCACAAACATCGAGCAGCTCTCGACGTACACCGCGCGTACGGCAAAGGAGAACAGCATCACCCCGAGGATGAACCAGGGAGCTGTTCGTCCAAACGCATCTTCGGCTATGCCGCCAACGTAGTACGCCGACGAGCCGAGATCGTTCAGGACGATGGCCGCCGCGCGCCAGAACGAAATGAACGTTAGCGCCACCGAGGAGGCGACTACGATTCGTACCCGGTTGGAAGGCGGTAAGTTCTGGGAACCAGAGGACATTCTTAGCAGACCGGCTGCCTGATTCGTCCCAGCGTCAGTGGGGAGAACTGACAGGGTTCAGTGGTTTGCCTGCTCAACTCTACGCTCGGGTAGTAGCAGCGTCAACGTCGAGATCACCATCTTCTTCGAACAGCAGAGCCACGTCCTCGAAGAAACTGATCGCGGACCACCACCAATGACCCGGCCACTCCGGCGAGAAAAACGCCGATCGAGACTCGGGACAAAACTGGACCAACGCAACTCATCGTTGGACAATTCTACAGAAAGCGCTTCTTCTGCGAAATAATGCCTGTTGCTCATAACGCGAAACGCTGGTAATAGAAAACGCAACGAGCTGGAAACAATTTCCGAGAAAACCGTTCATATATCCTCCATCAATTAAATTTATATTGGTTAGGTGCAGGCTCACGGTAGTCTGATGGCTTGATTCTGCACTGTTGCCACGGCCCTTTATTCCACCTTGAGGAGATGCATGTCGACCGAACTGCGTAATTTCCTGGCCATTCCTTACGACGAGTTGGAGGATCTCAATCTCAAAGCGAAAGAGCAGCGCAAGACGCGCATTCCCTTCGACCAGATACAGGAAGAGCTCCTGCGCTATCTCACGGATGAAAAGCGCATTAAAGCCGTGACCGTGCTGTTCAGCGACCTTGAAGGTCGACTGCACATGCTCGATTACGACAAAAAGTTTCTTTTGCGCAGTTACGATAACCTCACTTTTGACGGGTCTTCAATCCGCGGGTTCACCGCGCAGCGCGAGAGCGACTTGCGCCTCGGGATCGATTGGAGCGCGTTCTACTGGGCTCCGGCTGATGTTTTCGGCGCTGGCAAGGTGCTGGTTTTCGGAGATGTCATCGACAAAGGCGGAACCCCCTACACCGCCGATATTCGCGGCATGTTCAAACAGTGGGCGGAGAATCTTTTTAAGACTGAAGGCTACACGCTGAACGCCGCCAACGAGATCGAAGGCTTCCTCTTTCAAGGACCAGACGCCGAACGCCGCTACCACGAAACAGGCAAGTTTGAGTACGTGAACACGGGCGGCTATTATCATTCGCTTCCCGGAGATCCGCTGCGCACCTTCATCGATACGACGGCAGAAGTACAGCGGTCGATGGGCTTCCAGAATGAAAAGGACCATCCCGAAGTCGCGCCTTCCCAATTTGAAATCAACTACAGCTATGGTGAAGCTGTCGCAGCCGCCGATCAGATCCAGCTCTACAAGCTGATCTGCCGGCAGGTGGCCACCAAAATGGGATTCACGGCATCGTTTCTTCCCAAACCAGTCGTTGGCGTGAACGGCAGCGGCATGCACACGAACGTCTCCGTCAGCAAGAACGGCAAGAATGTCTTCTGGGACAAAGAAGGGGAAGAGAAGCTCGCAAAAATTGCGTGGTCGTTCGTCGATCGGATTCTCACTCACGGCAACGACATCTGCCTGATGCTTAATGCCAGCGTGAACGCCTATCGCCGTCTCGACCCGCACTTCGAGGCGCCAAACCAGATCAAGGCATCGCCAGTGGATCGCGGATCCATGATCCGTGTTCCAATCGGTAACGAAAAAACGTCACGCGTGGAAGTGCGATCAGTAAGCCCTGATGCGAATCCATACATGGTGATGTACGCGGTTTTTCGCACGGGATTGCAAGGAGATATAGCCAAAATCAAGAATCTGCGACAGGCCGAACGGTACCTGCCAGACAACATCTACACAGCTCTTGATAACTTCATGACTGCGGAGTGGACGACGAAGCTTCTTGGCGAAGACGTAAAGAGCCGATACGCCGACCTGAAGAAGGCCTCCGCCGATCGTTGTCCACGTCTGCTCGGCACGTTCGTAAAGACTCCTGAAGTGCAGTATCACCATGATGTTTACAATCAGTACCTCTGGAACCTTTTCTAGAGAGCCCTCTCCCATCTGGTCTGGTGACCGAGGCGTTCTCTTATCAAACAAAAACGCCGGGCGAGGACGCCCGGCGCTCCGTTATTGTTTAACTTATCCCTTCACATTCACGGTCGAGAAGGCTAGCACCACGTGACCGCTGGCTGGCGCGCCGAAGGCGCGCGCCGGTTCGAACGTGGTGAAGATCAGCGCGTTGTCGATCTTCACGCGTACAGCGTCACTGTCATGGCCCGACAAAATGCGGTAATCGAGCACGCGTCCACTTGAATCCACGCTCGCTTCGATCAGCACTGGGCCGTCAATCCCCTGGATCTCATATGGTCCGTTCGAGAGTCGCGGCGGTGTGTACAGCGAGGTTGGGATGTCGTCTGCCACTTCGGGAATCGCGAAGAATCCAATGAGCACGCCGAACATGATCACGGCGGTTGTGAGCCCGGCAGTGGCGGGCAGCATGAATGTATTGATTGCGTGTTCGATTCGCAGGGCGATATTTTGCAGCGTGCGGGCTGCGCTGCGCGAGCGCTCCTGCTGAATCGCGATCTTCAACCGGAGCGGAAGGTCGCTGGGCGCCTTGCGCGTCCCAATTGAGGACAACAGCGCTTGCGTGCGCTGCAGGGAAAGATAGCTTGTGTTGCAGGGGCTGCAGCTTTCCAGGTGCGCAGAAATTACGCGCATCTCATGACCGCTCACGGCCCCGTCTAGATACGTGGACAACTTCGACTTGGCTTGTTTGCAGTCCATTACTTGCTTCCGACCTCCAGTGATGCCACTCGAGCGCCGTGGCTGGGAACCTTCAGGCCCAGATCGCGGCCCGCTTGCCTGGCGTAATCCTCAAGACGTTTCTTGAGCGCGAAGCGTCCACGCATTAGTCTCGACTTCACCGTACCGAGTGAAACCTGCAGGATCTCGGCAATCTCTTCATAGGAGAGTCCCTCGATATCCCGCAACACGACGGTTGTGCGGTAGGGCTCGGCGACCTGCGCCAACTCCCGCTCGACCTTGATGCGAACCTCCTCGTGCGCCGTGCAATCGAAGGGCGAATCGTGCTCGTCAACCAAAGTCTCTTTGAGCGCAAATCCCTGACGATCTTCTTCGCCGATCGGAGCTTCCATCGTTGTCTCGCGACGCTTGTGGCGAAACCACCAGCGGCGCTGGTTCGACGCCTCGTGCAGCGCGATGCGGTAAATCCAGGTCTTGAGGCTCGCTTCGCCGTGAAAGCGCTTTATGCCGCGGAAGACCTTGAGAAAAACCTCCTGAGTTGTGTCTGCCGCATCAGCCGGATCATTAAGGATGCGATACACCAGTCCATACACGGGCTGGTGATAGTGCGCGATCAGCCACTCATAAGCGTCTTCTGAGCCGGCTTTCAGCTCAGCGATAAACGACGTCTCCGCGGCACGTGCTGATATCGCGCTTGCGAGGTTTGCCAACGTAGTAACTCCCGCCATGCTTCTCACGGCGCTACCCATAACTTAGCAGGTCTCCCCGTCTTGGCAACACACAACCTCTATGCGGATAGACCCCAGAGCTCCAGGGAAAGTTCCCGGAATGCCACGCCCCTCACTGGTTCGGGCACACCTAAAGGACGCTGCATGCTGTGTTACACGAGAACGCAGCAGCCCCCAAAAACTCTGATGTTATAGAGAACCCGATTCGATGCGCGGTTGCAAGCTTACTTTAGTTTCACTTTGGGGTCGAAGCCCCTGTGGTTGAAGGGTTTGCGGCGCTTTTCTTGGTCGTCTTTTTCTTCTTCGGAGGCGGCGCAGGCTCGTCGTCGTCCACAACAATCTTTTTCGGCGGTGCCTGTTGCTGGGCAGCAATAGCAGCGGCTTTTTCGCGCTCGGCGGCCGCCATGCGGTCATCCGCAGTGGCAGTCATCTGCTGCAGATACTCTCCGTAGTTGCGCCGATATTCATCCAATGCGGAGGCATGCGGGACCATCAAATCGTATTCTTCGCGCTTGCCAAACGCGCCCGCCGATTCACTCACGGACGCGACCACATCATAGAGCGCATTCAGATTGCGATAGAGCTTGAAGTTGGCAGCCAGGCTTTGCGGTGTTGTGCGTACAGCGGCGATAAGTCCGGGCAACGCTGCAGTCACATTGCGCTGCACAGAGCCGATGTTCTCCGAAGCCTGATGCTTAGTCGCCGAATCGACCTTCCACTTCTCCACGCGCAGCTTGCCCACGTCAGCATTCAGGCCGCTGGTCTCCTGCTCAAGCCTTTGCAGGATCGCGCCAAGGTCGCCCGAGTTCGACGGCGATGGTGTTGGCGTAATCGTCGGATTTGCAACCGGAGGCGGCGCGCTGAGAGGGCGTGAACCAGCCTGCGAAGAAATTGGCGGATTGCCTGGCGGATACGACGTCTGCGCAGAACAGAAGGCCGATATGGCGATGGTTAAGAGAAGAAGGCTGCCCCTGATCACATGAAAAGGATACTCCTGGTGGCAACCGAACCGCTCGACCCCAAGAGCGTTGATTGACCGAAGCCCCCGGCGCAGGCGAGAATAAGAGCTGTCCTATCGTCCTTCCTCACAGTGGGCCTGTGGCGCAGCTGGGAGCGCGCTTCCATGGCATGGAAGAGGTCGTCGGTTCGATCCCGACCAGGTCCACCAATTACTCAGGTTTTGATAATAGCGCTAGCGCGTCCCGGCACGCCGGGAAGGTCGTCGGTTCGATCTCGACCGGGTCCACCAACACTCAGTTTCCGTTAGGCGGAGAGCGCGTCCCGGCTGGGCTCATCTTTTTCCAGCCAAGCCTAGAATTAATGGGATGCGTTCAATTTTGGTCCGAACATTGATTCTGGGTGTGCTGGCGGGTGGGTTTGCTTGGCGCAGAAGGAATCTAGTGCGCCGAAGGCGCCGCGCATCATTGTCAAGTTGCCCGATAACCTTCATGTTGCGAGCTCGACCAAAAATAAATCAAAAAAACAGTTGTTCCACCCTGTTTCCGTGCACCCTTCGAAAGACACGAAGAGTGGCGCCCCACTCAGTTAGGGGATTGTGGCCGGAGCTGCTAACTGGACCCGCCAAATGGGGCCGCCGTTGTAGAGTGGCCCTTCCAACTTGACGAACGCTGGCGCTTCGCCACTGAGAACCCATACCTGCATGTCTGGCGGCTGCTTGCCTAAGATAGGCGCTAATAACCCAGCGACACCTCCGATTTTGACCTTCACAACGTAGTGCATGGCTTTATGTTCGGTGCTACCGCTCGACAACGATTCTTCGCCTTGTGGAAGGATAACGAGCTTAACCAACCGCGGCTTAGGGGTGGTCGCCAACTGGGACACAGTCGTTTGCGGCAGACTTGGTTGGATGTGCTTCACCAGCGTCAGAAGCATGCCATTGGCAAGGTCGGGCGGCAGTTTGAGCTGCCGCCTGATCACTTTCTCCCCGTCGCCGCGATCTTTGTAGTGCACTGTGATTGTGTCCGTGGATGCGTCGATTGACGTTTCCATGGGCTGCTTGAACGATGGACCTCGCTCGATGAGATGGTCGTTCAAAAGCCGGAAACTACCGCTTTGAGAAAATATGGCCTTGTCGTCATAGAGCGAACCATCTTTGAAGCGAAAGATCAGATGGCTCGTGACGCGATTACCCTCTGCAATCTGGGTCATCTCGCCGTCGGCGAGGCTTTTGCCTTCAAGAGTGCGCAGCGCGAGAAAGCCATGCATCAGCCCTTCCTTGTGGCGCACAGGGACCTGCTCAGCACTCAGCACTTTGGTTAGGAGCAGGGTGGCACACGCCATCAGGAGGGCGAGCAGCCTGAACCGAGGAAGTTCTACCATTGCCATATCCCAAAATGACAATTGGATGTTCGTTGAGTCTTAGGCCAATTACTCTGACAGCATTTCCCGAACGGCAACCAAGAAGCCTATTGGATCACTTGCATCTACTGAGCGGGTTGCGCCGCGAACGTCGCCTTCGTGATGTGGGCGATGATGGGTTCTTTATCACTATGAGGTACCGAATGCCCCAAAATAATCAGATCGAATCGGCCAGCCTGTTCGCTACAAATTTCCCAAGCCTTCGCGAATCCCTCCGCAGATCTCACTTCATGACTCATTTGCTGAAGAAGCAATTGGCGCGTCAGAAGCAACGACGGGTCATATGAGATCGACAAAATACGTTTGGCCATCAACTTTCTATATGGCCAGTTTCTATCACGCCGTCTTGCCATAGCCTGATTGCTCTTCAAAAGCGCGGATCGACTCCTCGAATTCTTCGTGGAGGCCCTCGCCCATCAGCATCATGTCGGAGATGCAGGTGCTCATGTCAACGGCGAGAAGATGCTTGTGCAGGACGCGCGAGATGACAACGTGCAGGAGTCGCGCTTCGATCGCGATACGCCGCACGGTATAGCCCTGTTCATAGCGCTCCTGACCGTGTCTTGTAGCGCCTTTTTTCGCGTTGTCAGCAATCACGTTTGGTCCAGCCTCGATTCGTTTCGCAAGCTCTTCGATGATCAAACGAATGTGATCGAGTCGCTCCTTCTGGCTGAGGCTAACGGAAGAAAGCATTGTGTTCTGGCTTGTTTCCCTGAGCCATTCATCCGTGATCTCATCGATGCTCTCACGCAAGATGGTTGAGACGCGCTTAACCTGTAGAGGGATAACGTGCCGGGGTTGTTTGGATTTTTCCTTAATCGTCTCGACGAGCTGCTTCACGTTAGTCGGTTTTGTCAGATAGTCGTCAACCTGGTTTCGTATGGCTTCCAGTGCTGTTGCGAAATCGGGATACCCGGTGAGAATCAGTGTGACCGCGCTCGGCTGAACGCGGCGCATGGCACTGATCAAGGTGAATCCGTCTCCCTTCTCGCCTATGTTTAGGTCTGCCAATAACACATCGAATGAATCTCGGTTGATGTAGGCCAGCGCTTCGGCAACCGTAGCTGCCACTGACACTTCGAAACCTTCCTGCTCCAGAATGAGCGGCAATGTCATTCGAATGCCAGGTTCGTCATCAGCGAAAAGAATCCGGGTCTTACGTTCTTGCATATGGGTTCGAAAGGGCGCGTCTGCGGAGTAGTCTTTCGCGGTTAATGCGTTCCGACAGCATTTTTCGCGTGGAGAAGTGAGACTCCATTTTTGAAATGAATCCCATACCTTAGTTGCCGGGTTCGAGTGCAGAGTTGGCTAACGTGTTGCCAATAGACAGCATCTCAGGTAGATAGGCCAATGGTTGGGCTCGGAGTAGATGGTTCGTGAATGGGGCTCGCAATTGCGAGAAGACAAGCGCGCATGAGCATAATCTTGGTACTTCCGCAGCAACAGGGATTTCCCAAAAACGAATTTCCAGCCAGGAGCACAGGTCCTGCAGAACAGCGTCTCAGACGAACTGTCCTTGTGGTTGATGACGAGAGTCTGATCGCCGACACCCTCGCCGAGATCCTCAACGACAGCGGCGATTTTGACGCAATCGCGGTGCATGACGGCGAACGCGCTTTGGATCAGGCACAAGACCGCGCTCCCGACATCCTAATTACCGATGTTGTAATGCCCGGAATAAACGGAATCGAGTTGGCAAAATCAATTCGTTCTCGATACCCGAAAACGCGGATCATATTGCTCTCAGGCCAAGCCCAGGCACGCGACTTAATGAGGGAGGCGAGCCACGAGGGATATGCATTTGAGCTGTGGGCCAAACCAATCCATCCCGATCTCCTGTTGGAACGACTGAAGCGGAACCGAACCTGAAGCCAGAATGCGCGTACCTCTCGACTCAAACTTGAAAGCCGACTTGGGATCGTCGCACTGGTTTGTCCGATATGGGGCAGCAGCACTGTTTGTTCTTGCTGCGCTGGTGTTGAATTCGCTGGGGCCGGCAAAGTCGCTGCCTTTTATATTCTTCTTTGCGGCGGTGGCGCTCAGCGCGCGGATATGTGGTTTTGGCGCCGCGCTGTTCGCGACAATTCTCTCGGCTGCGGTTGTGGACTTTTTCCTGCTACCGCCGCAATACGCGTTTGCATATCGGGGTAATGATCTCCTACGCCTTCTCTTTTTCGCACTTGTGGCGCTCGTCATCAGCAGTATCGCCAAACAGAAATCCAAGGCGCAGAAGATCGCCGATGAGCGTACAAAACAGTTTGCGGCTGTTGTAGAGTCTTCGGACGATGCGATTTACAACAAGAGTCTCGATGGAATTGTCCTCACTTGGAACCGAGCGGCGGAGCAGCTTTTTGGATATACGCCGGGGGAAATAATCGGCAAGAACGTTGCACTGCTAGCTCCGCCAGAGAAGGCGACCGAAGTCGATGAGATTCTGCAACGACTCAGGCGCGGAGAGAGAATTGGGCATTTCGATACAGAACGCGTAACCAAAGACGGAAGACGCCTTCATATCTCACTCTCGATTTCTCCTATATTCGACGAGCAAGGAACTATTGTCGAAGCGGCGACTGTTGCTCGCGACTTCACCGAGGGCAAACGTGCCGAGGCCGCACTGCGGTCGAGCGAGGAGCGATTTCGTGCCGCGCACGCTATGGCGAACGTCACAGCGTTCGACTGGGATGTGGAAACCGGTGGGGTAACCTGGTTCGCCCAGTTACCCGCATTGCGTGAGCTTGCGCCGGATGGAAAATTTGAGAGCTGGAGGAAGGTAATTCACCCGGAAGACAAACCGAAAGTTGACGCGGCAATCGAGCGGCTGCTTCGTGAGGGCAGCGCGGACATCGAACTCCGGCTGCTCAGACCTGATGGGCAAGTCGTGTGGCTGAGTGAACGTGGGGAGTTGTATCACGACGAGACTGGCAAGTCCCATTGTCTCGGCATTGTCATGGATATCACAGAACGCAAACGCAACGAGGAGATTCTCCGGCGCTCGGAGAAGATGGCCGCCATCGGACGCTTGGGAGCAACCATTGCCCACGAACTCAATAATCCGCTTGAAGCGGTGACGAACCTTGTCTATCTCATTCGCAAGAACAAGTCTCTTGACGAAAAAACCCAAAGACAACTCGACGTAGTCGATCAGGAACTGGCTCGCATGGCAGACATGACACGGCGCACGTTGGGCTTTTACCGCGACACCGCCTCTGCTGTTCCTGTGCTTCCTGCAGAGGTTATGGATGAAGTGCTCGCCCTATACGCGCACAGACTGCAATCTAGACTAATAGACCTGAAACGGGACTACCAGACGCACAATGAAGTATCCGCATTCCCCGGTGAGATTCGGAAAGTGTTCTCAAATCTTATCGCCAACGCGATTGATGCGGTTGGCAATCGGGGCCGAATCACGATCCGTATCAGGAATTCACAAGATTGGCGAAATCCAGGTGTTCGGGGCGTTCGTATCACGGTTGCCGATTCGGGTTCCGGTATCCACCCGGTAGACAAAAGCAAAATTTTCGAGCCGTTATACACAACCAAGACAGAAACTGGCACCGGACTCGGATTGTGGCTCTCGAAAGACATTATCCAGAGCCACGGCGGATCGATTTCGGTTCACAGCGGAGGCTGGCCAGGACCAAATTGCAGAACCGTATTTTCAGTATTTATTCCGGCGAAATCCGCGCTGTCTTCAGCAACAGTCGAGGAAGAACGACAAACGGCGTGAGGAAGCAGTTGGATTCAGACCTGAAAACCGTAGATTCGGATCAGATCGCGCGGCACGCGGCGCATTATAGACGAGACGTTCTGGATAACCCACTCATCGAACACCGCGATGAGTGGAGCCTCCCGCTGCAAAAACCAAAATGGGAAAAAGTGGGCCGGGTGCTGCCGTCTTATTTAGGTATCAAGATCCTTTCTCACCTGTCCCGCTAAGGGCCTGCCGGAGCGCCCACCTCGCGAAGGAGGCGGGCAAAGCGTGGTTCGTCGTGCAGCGACTCGAACTCGATACGCTGGGGAAGATACAGCAGAGCTGCGTTGCGCTGCTGCAAGGCGGTTTCGAGCAGCGTGAGTGCTCGATCGCGATCTCCGAGGGCGGTGTAGATGCCCGCCAAATCTACGGGCGAAATATAACGACTTGCACTCTCCGCCTCGAGATGGCGCAAGATCCGTGTACCTTGCTCGCGCTCGCCGCCTTCGATCAGGGCGCGGGCAAGATCTGCCTGGACCTCCAGCGTCTCGCCTGCCAGGCTTACGCCTTTACGGTAGGCGGCGATCGCTTCCGGCAACATTCTGTGCCATTCGTAGGCGTAGCCCATGTGCTGGTACACGCGCACATAGTTGGGATCCAACGCAATCGTCTTCTTGAACTGCGCTAATGCTTCGTCGAAGCGCCCGGCCCGCAGCAACGCCAGTCCCATATGGGAATTCATGTGCGAGGACAGCGGGTCCAGCTCCAGCAGCCTTCGCGACTCCTGCAGCGCCTCCTGATGGCGACCGGCTAGCGTGAGGTAATGCGAGTAGGAGTGGTGCGCCTCTTCGTAGGTTGGTTTCAGTTCGAGCGCGCGCTTGTATTGGCTCTCCGCCTCTGTCCACTTCCACTCGCCGTAAAAAAGCTCGTTCGCGAGCGAGACATGCGCCTCGGCGAGATTTGGACTGATGCTCAGAGCGCGCACCGTAGCCTGCTTGGATAATGCAAATGCTTTTGCCGGATCCAAGTCCGCATCGGCCTGTTCGGCATAAGCGTCGGCTAATCCGGAATAGCCGAGTGCGAAGTTTGTATCGAGTGCGATCGCCCGCTGGAAATACTGCACGGCCAGAGCGATGGTCGCGTTGCTTTTGTTGTCCAGCAGGAAATGGCGTCCTTTCAGATACGCCGAATATGCCTCCCAGTTTGTTTGCCCCGACTGTGCGGTCTGAACCTGAGGCGGTCGCAGGCCTACGTCGATGCGGGAGGCGATCGCCTGGGCAACGTCGGCTTGCAGGGCAACGATGTCTTTGAAGTCGCGGTCGAAGCTCTCAGACCATACATGCATCTGGTCGCTCACTCGAATCAACTGCGCCGTGATGCGCGCCCGCGAAGCTGCCTCGCGCACGCTGCCTTCGAGTACGTAATCCACTCCAAGTTCCTGCCCAATCTGGTCGATGCCTTTGCCGCTGTTCTTGTACTTCACGGCTGAGGTGCGGGCGATCACTCCGAGCCGATTTGGGTCCATCGCCCCAAGCTGCGCGATCATCTCCTCGGTCATGCCATCGGCGAAATACTCCTGGCCGGGATCGCCTGTGAGATTCTCGAATGGCAGGACAACCAGCCGAACCTGTCCCGCTTGCCGGCTGCTTCTCGCTAGGCGATAGCCAATCAAAGCGGCGAGCAACAGTGCAGTCGCAACGATCGCTACTGCCAAAGTGATCCAGTGGCGCCTTCGCAGTGGGGCGTCAATAGATTTTGGCAGCGGCTCTGCGGTTTGGGGCACGTCCCGCAGAGGCGGCCGTGAGCTGATCTCAGGCGCAGTGGTCGCCTCAGCCTTGGCGATGAACCTGTAGCCTCGTCGCGGCAGAGTGGCGATAATCCGCGGTCGCTCGGCATCGTCGTTGAGGACCGCGCGAATCTGCTTAATTGCCTGATTGATGGCGAGATCAAAATCTACGAAGGTATCGCCCGTCCAGACATGATCGCGGAGCTCCTGCCGCGTGACCAGCGCACCCGGGTGCATCGCGAGATAGGCGAGAATTTTGAATGGCTGCGGCTGCAGCTTGAGAGAAAAGCCGTTCTTGCGCAGCTCTTCGGTAGAGAGATCTAGCTCGTAGTCCTCAAACCGGATTACAGTCGGAATTTGCGTCGCCGGACGCATCGAAGGGCCTCGGGGAGAGGTCTGATTCTACCCCAAAAAGCTTTTCCTTCCTGCTGCTTACATCTTCACTTCGTAATCACTGGCAAATCACACCCGAAACATTGCCACAGCTCGGCCGCAGCGCAAACCTGCAGCTTCCAGAGGAGGAAATATGAATTCTATTCCGAAGCAATCCGCCCGCTATGTCCCGATCTTCGCTGCCGTGCTGGCTATCTTCTTTATTGTGCTCAGTCCCGTTCAGGCGCAGTGTCCCATTCCAGATATCGCTCACACCAGCCTGCTCGAGGCCAACCAGCCGGGGATGGAAATCACCACGGCTCAGCTGGTGGACTTTCTGGCGCAGCGCACGCCTCCGGTTCTCGACGTCCGCTTTCCCCAGGAGTATGCGATTTCGCACATTCCCGGCGCCATCAACATACCTCCAGACTCGACCGCTGATCCCAACAACGTGCAGCATGAATCTGGAGAGATCGCCGCCCGATATCCAGCTGACGCACCGTTGGTCCTCACCTGCAACGGACCCTCTTGCGGCAAGAGCAAGAGAGTGGCAAAAGCGCTACACGATAATTATGGATTCACCAACGTTTTGCGCTATCAACTCGGCCTGCCGGTATGGCGCGCCCTGGGCAACACGGTGCAAACCGATCTGGACGGCTTTGCTTACATCTTCAATCGCGACTTCACGGCTGTCTTCGTCGATGCGCGTGCACCCGAAGCCTTCCGCGCCGACACGGTCGCTTGCGCAGTGAACGTTCAGAAGGACGAAGCCGATGCAGCCAACACTGACGGACGGCTGCCTCTCCTCGACAAGGGAGCACGCGTCGTGGTCTTTGCCGACAACCTTCAGATGGCGAAGACAGTTGCAGCACAGATCGCGAAGAAAGCCTACTGGAGCAGCAGCTACTTCAGCGGCAACTTCGAAGACCTGGAAAACAGCCGCGAGATGCGAATTCACAGCGAGCGTCGCTGCCATGTCTCAGAAGCCCAGCACACGGAGCCTGAGCACGACGACGACTAGACGACGTATGGGGCCAAGCTATTGATGTCATAATTCGCCGAGTGCCTCAATCAAATAAGTTTGCGAGTTCTCTACTTCGAGGAATTGCTCGGGGTCTATTTGGGATTGCGGGGATCGCTTTCTTTTGGGGTGGAAGAGCCATCAGCGAGTTTGCGAAGGTAGATCGGCTACTCGCCGAGATCGACGGTCTAGTTCTCGCAGCGGCATCTGTGGGGCTCGGGGTGATAGCGGAGTCTGCAGGAAGGCGACTAGGTGAGCGTCGTACAGGTGGAAGTCCGCCGTCAATTAAAGACTGAAATCAAACGGGGACAGCAGAAACTTTCGCCTCACGAGGCCATGAGAGTAAAAGGTTCCGTCTGCTGTCCTCCACTTCAGCAGCTTCTCCTGATCTTCTAGGACCAGAATGGGAACCTCCTGGATGCCCCCGTGCTCTCCCGTGCTCTCAAACAAAGAAAACCGCTGAGCGGCAAGGCTCAGCGGTTTCAGACAAGATACTGGTGAGAAGCGTGGATTCAGCGTTACCTGTTGTCGCCTTTCCCCTTGCCTTTATCCTTATCGTTGTGGTGAAAGCCAAATTTGTGGCTTTTCTTGCCTTTCTTGCCTTTCTTTTTGGCGGCGTTTAGAGAGTGGACTTCATTCGCCCGATCTTGGCCGTGAAGCTGAGCGCCACGGTTAGAGCGCGTCCCAGAGTGTCCTTGCCCGTATGCTTGCAAGCTCATCACACCGACGAAAACAGCGGTCGTGAAAATAAGCGAGATTTTCTTCATTGCGAACTCCTTTTGTTTCGGTCTCCAGTCGATAGCATCCACAAGGTGAGTGTGTATTGGATGTGGGTACGATCAAAGTTACTGAAGTAGTGTGCGTATCTGGGTCGGGCGGCCCTTCCGGCAAAACAATCGAATTCGTCCAAACGTACATATCACTCCGGTACCCTCGACGCCTGGCAAGGTTGTCTTTAATACTCTCTCTGCAAAACAGCAAGCAACAAAACCAAAGCCGGGAGTGTGTCCATCGTGATTCGCAGATTTGCAGCAGTTTCTTTACTAGCATTTTTAGCCACATCCGTACTTGCGCAGAACGCGCCCACCAACCAGAAGGACGCCGACGAAACCGGGTGGACCTCCACGCTGAACTTCGAAGGCAGCGCCAACTCCCAGGAGCGAGTGCTCGATCTGGGATCGA
The DNA here is from genome assembly GCA_003225175.1 of Acidobacteriota bacterium. Classification (NCBI taxonomy): domain Bacteria; kingdom Pseudomonadati; phylum Acidobacteriota; species Acidobacteriota bacterium. The sequence continues at coordinate 1,355 of QIBA01000033.1, read as the reverse complement.
ACGTCGGCTACAACTTCAACGAACACTGGGGCGTAGACATGGGCGTGCCCTTGTCGTTCGTCTCTTCGTCAACGCCAACGACCACCACGGGCACAACGACAACCAAGGGCACCTCCAGCTCGTTAAACAGCCTGGGCAACATCTACATGGACATGAAGTTCAAGACGACCGGCGATGCCGCGAATTACAACTCCACGCTCACGGTAACCGCTCCTACGGGCAGCACTACGAAGGGCGTAAGCACCGGCCGTCCAAATTATGGGTGGAACAATCACCTCGAGCACGACTTTGATCGTCTAACTCCTTTCCTCGAACTCGGCCTGTCGAACGGCCTGACCGACACAAAGTCTTTCCATCGTCCGTTCACGACCTTGGGCTTTGTGAGCCAGTTCACCGGCGGCAGCAAGATCGACCTGGGCGGCAACTTTAGCGTGGGCGGCAGCCTCTACGACGTGCTTCCCTCCGGACAGCAGAAGATGTTCAGCAAACTTGTCGCAAAGAAGTCAACGACTACGGCCGGCACAGGTAAGAATGGACGAGCATACGAACTTGCCGCCGAAACCACGGGCGACGCCTCCCTCACACATGACAACGGCGGCTCCGCCTGGATTGAGTACTCCCCCGACAAAATTTTCGATTTCCAAATCGGATACACGCACAGCGTGCATTTAGCGCTCGACTCGGTAGCTTTCAATCTGGAAGTCAACCTGGCCAAGCTGATGAATAGAGGTAAGAAGTACTAGCTGCCACTGAGCGCCTGCAGGGGCCATCGCTCCGAAGACCAGCGGCAGCCAGTTGGTGTGAGAGTTACCCGAGTGCCGTTTTGGTTTGCGTGAAGCCAGCAGCCAGCACCCAACAGCTGAAAGCTTAGCCAACCCGTTCCCGCTATGGGATTCGGCCTGCTCTCCGGGATCCTGATAAAGCTCCTCCGTGTGCACTTTTCCCAGGAGAGCAGAGACCGGGCCGGGTGACGCACCTTTCCTCGGCTTTCGCTCGCAGTTTCCCAAAAAAGTGGATTCCCGGTCTTCAATCCTCGTTATTCTCCGTGCTGATGGCTATGGATAAGCGGTCACCGGGTTCAAAGCACCAGGCTTGGTCGCGGCGCTCCCTGTGTCATTCACAACGTGGGTGATCTCCCCCTTGCCATTCAAAAGGACGGTTCCGGCATCGTGGACCGCCACTCCGCTCGCAACCGGCACCGTCATCGCGGCGTCCTCGATGATGTAGATTCCCTGATTGAAGAATGAGTAGATCCCGAAGCCATACGTGTGGTGCGTGGTGACGCCGTCACTTACCACATAGGATGGATATCCGTTCGCCGTTCCATCCATCCATGCGCTCTGGCTAGGCACGTC